>NZ_JBWKCC010000027.1:32533-140257 GCF_056436655.1 Streptomyces sp. NPDC043427
CGCTCGTCGCGACGGAAGCCACCACGGTCGTCCCGACGCTCGAACGAACGGCCACCACGGTCGCCATCACGGTCACGGTTGAACGGACGACGGTCATCACTGCGCTCGTCGCGACGGAAGCCACCACGGTCGTCCCGACGCTCGAACGAACGGCCACCACGGTCGCCATCACGGTCACGGTTGAACGGACGACGGTCGTCACGACGGTCGTCGCGGCGGAAGCCGCCACGGTCGTCCCGACGCTCGAACGAACGGCCACCGCGCTCGTTGTCACGGTCACGGTTGAACGGACGACGGTCATCACGACGGTCGTCGCGGCGGAAACCGCCACGGTCGTCCCGACGCTCGAACGAACGGCCACCACGGTCGCCGTCACGGTCACGGTTGAACGGACGACGCTCGTACGACGACGAACCCGCCGCACGCTCCTCGCGCTCGCCGCGGTCCACGTCCTGCGCGGCCGGCTGCTCCGGCAGGGAGACCTCCACGACACCCTCGGCCGCCGCGACCGCCTGCGCCTCGGCCACCGCGGCCTCGGGGTCCTCGCCCCGCTCGCGCGCGACCCGCGCCACCAGCCGGTCGGCCTCCTCACGCAGCTCGGTCGCACGCCGCTGCGCACGCTCCAACTGCTTGGTCAGCTGAGCGACCTCGCGCTCCGCCTGCTGAGCGGCGTTGCCGGCCGACTCGGCCTGCACCTCGGTCATCGACCGGGCACCCGTGATCTCGGCGACCGCCGGGTCGAAGGCCGCGCCACCCTGGATGATGTGACGCCCGGCGTCGACGCCCGCGTCCTCCATCAGCCGGAAGATCTGGCGCCGCTGGTGCGGCAGGGACAGCGACACGACCGTGCCGGTCCGGCCCGCACGCGCCGTACGGCCCGCCCGGTGCAGGTAGTCCTTGTGGTCGCCGGCCGGGTCCACGTTCAGCACCAGGTCGATGCCGTCGACGTGGATACCGCGGGCCGCGACGTCCGTGGCGACCAGGACGTTGACGTACCCGTCCTTGAAGTCGGCCAGCGTCCGGGTGCGCGCGCCCTGGGTCATGCCGCCGTGCAGCGCGTCCGACTTCACACCCGCGTCGCGCAGCTGCTCGGCGACACGGTCGGCGCCGAGCTGGGTGCGCACGAAGATGATGGTGCGGCCCTTGCGGGAGGCGATGGCCGCGGTGACCGGAGCCTTGTCCTTCGGCTTCACGATCAGGATGTGGTGCGACATGGTGGTGACGGCGCCCTGGGCGGCGTCGACCTCGTGGCTGACCGGGTTGTTCAGGTACCGGTCGACGAGGGTCTTGATCTCGTTCTCCATCGTCGCGGAGAACAGCATCCGCTGACCGCCCGCCGGAACCTGGTCGAGCAGCTCCGTCACCTCGGGCATGAAGCCCAGGTCGGACATCTGGTCGGCCTCGTCGAGAACCGCGATCTGCACGTTCTCGAGCGAGCAGGCGCCGCGGTTGATGAGGTCGCGCAGACGGCCCGGCGTGGCGACGAGGACGTCGACACCGCGCTCGAGGGCGTAGATCTGGTTGCCCATCGACGTACCGCCGCAGACGACCTTCATCTTCAGGCCGAGGACGTCGCCGTACGGCTGGAGCGCGTCCGCCACCTGCATGGCGAGCTCACGCGTCGGCGTGAGGATCACGGCACGCGGCTTGTGCTTCTCGGTGCGGCCGCCGGCCAGCGTGGCCAGGGCCGGCAGACCGAAGGAGAGGGTCTTGCCGGAGCCGGTGCGGCCACGGCCGAGGATGTCCTTGCCGGCCAGGGCGTCCGGAATGGTCGCCGCCTGGATCGGGAAGGGGACCGTCACGCCGTTCTGCGCGAGCTTGCGCACGATGCCCTCGGGGAGACCGAGGTCCGCGAAGGTGACCTCGGGGGTCGCCTCGACGGAGTCGTTCTCGCCGTTCTCGGGCACGACGACGTGATCAGTACTGGAAATGGACATGCGAATGCGAAACCTTCCGGAGTCTCGTCGGCACGCGCCCGTCAACTCCGTGTTCGCATTCGACCGCCTCAATGCGGTCCGCCACGGCAAGGGAGAGTACGCGCCACACGGCGCGCTCTGCGTTGGCGCCGGGCAAATGGGATCAAACGATCTACCACCATACGCACCCCCTGCCCCTCCGCGCAAATCCACTCCGAAACCGCAGCTCAGCAACCTCGCCGCCGCACCCTCGCCGTGCACAGTTGCGGCGGACATCACACCGGCGACCCCGCCATGGGCGCCGGCTCCCGCTGCTCCAACTGCGGCCCCGGAGGCTGAGGCTCATGCGCCGACGACGACGGCTCCGCCACCGTCGGAGTCGGCGACGGCTGCTGCGGCGGCGGCTCCGGCGACGGTTGCGGCGGCAGCGGATCAGGCACCGTCCGCGTCGGCGTCGGCTGCGCCCTCGTCGGCGTGGGCTCCCCCGGCTTCTCCGTCCACCCCGGTGCGACCGGCGCCGAGGCCGACACACTCGCCCCCGGAGACGGCGACGCGGAGGGCGCCGCGGATTCACCCCGCTTGCCCTTCCCGTGCCCACGCTTGCCGTCCCCGGCCGCCACACCCACCCCGGCCCCACCACCCGACACGGCCGGCCCCCCGTCCGGCGCCGCACCACCCCGCTGCCCCGCGGAATGCGACGGGCTCACACTCCCCCCGGCGTCGTCACCCACACTCATGCAACCGGCGGCAGCGGCGACCGCCACCACCGTGACAGCCAGACGGACGGAAACGCACAAGGGGCGCACGAGCAGCCACCTCCGAGGGTGAGGGAGTCAACCTGCCCAACTCCCCCCGCCCACAAGAGGACACGCGCCACACCGAGGACACGGCCACACCCCGACCGGCCTACCCGTACCCCAGTGCGTGCAGCCGCGCGTCGTCGATCCCGAAGTGATGCGCGATCTCATGCACCACCGTCACCTCGGTCTCCTCGACGACCTCCTCCCGCGACTCACACATCCTGAGCGTCGGCCCTCGATAGATCGTGATCCGATCCGGCAGCACACCCGCGTACCACTCCCCGCGATCGGTCAGCGGAGTCCCCTCGTACAGCCCGAGCAACTCGGGATCCTCCGCCGGCGGCTCGTCCTCGACGAACACCGCGACGTTGTCCATCAACCGAGTCAGCTCCGGCGGAATCCGGTCCAACGCCTCGGCAACCAGTTCCTCGAAGTCCTCGCGCGTCATCTCCAGCACACGCTCATTGTCCGGCACAACACCCCCGAACGAGAGTCCCCAACCCACCGCATATCAGCACCAGCGCTTGGGCATACGGGACCAATGGCCCGCGTCCCCCTCGCCGCCCTGCTCCCCGACCACCGCTCACGCCGCCCCCAGCCGACCCTCGAACTCGTCTCCCGCCCCCGCCCCTGGACACGCGCCCTCGGCCTGGTCCTCGTCGTCCTCGTGGGCGCCTGGCTGGGCCTGCTGATCGTGGGAGACGTACGGGCCCCCGTCGGCCCCATGAACACCACCATGACCCTGCGCCCCTCCGTCACCGGCGGCACAAAGATCAACGTCTCCCCACTGGGCGCACTCAGCCTGGACAGCCACATCGCCCCCGTCCGCCTGGACGTGAACGTCGACCAGCTCGACCCGGTCCGCTCCCAGGCCCTCGTCGACCACCCCGAACGCCTCACCGGCCTCCAGGACGAGATCGCCCAGGACGTCGAGCACGGCACCCTCGACCTCGCCGTCCGCTCCTGCGTCGCCGTCGTCACCGGCGCCACCGCCCTCGGCCTCGCCGTCTACCGCCGCCCCCGCCGCGCCCTCGCCGCCGGCGGCCTCGCCCTGACCCTCCTCGCGGCCTCCGGAGCGACGGCCTACGCCACCTGGAACCCCAAGTCCGTCCTGGAGCCCAGGTTCTCCGGACTGCTCTCCTCCGCGCCCTCCCTGGTCGGCAACGCACGCAGCATCGTCACCGAGTTCGACGTCTACCAGAAGGAACTGGCCCGCCTCGTCACCAACGTGACGAAGCTGTACGACGTCACCTCCACGCTGCCCGCCTACGCGCCGGACCCCACCACCCTCCGCGTCCTGCACGTCTCCGACATCCACCTGAACCCCGCCAGTTGGAAGATCATCGCCTCGCTCGTCGAGCAGTACAAGGTGAACGTCATCGTCGACACCGGCGACACCATGGACCACGGCACGGCCGCGGAGAACGGCTTCCTCGACCCGATCCAGGACCTCGGCGCCCCCTACGTCTGGGTCCGCGGCAACCACGACTCCCGGGTCACCCAGCGCTACCTGGAGCGCATGAAGAACGTGCACGTCCTCGACGAGGGCCGGGCCACGACCATCGCGGGCCTGCGCTTCGCCGGCATCGGGGATCCGCAGTTCACCCCCGACCGCTCGAACAAGCCCGGCGCCGAGGAGTCCCAGGAACTGGCGGGCGCCCGACTCGCTCAGGCCCTGCGCGAGCAGAAGGCCGCCGGAAAGCCCGTGGACGTCGCCATGGCCCACGAGCCCTCCGCCGCCCGCGGGACGGACGGCGAGGTGCCGCTCGTGCTGGCGGGCCATGTCCACCACGAGGGGATGGAGGTCATGAAGAAGGGCACCCGCCTGCGCATCGAGGGCTCCACCGGCGGCAGCGGCCTCCGCGCGGTCGAGGGCAAGTACCCCGACCCCATCGAGGCGTCGATCCTCTACTTCGACCGCGACACCCGCCGCCTCCAGGCCTGGGACGAGATCAAACTGGGCGGCCTGGGCCTCACGACAGCCGAGGTCAGCCGCCACCTCCCCAAGGAGAACCAGCCGGGAGCCACGCCGTCCCCGACCTCGACCTCTCCCTCGCCGGGAGCCCCGTCCACGACCTCCCCGGCGCCGGGGTCCCCCAGTCCCTCGCCCGCCCCCGCCTCCACTCCTCGGTAAACCGTTTTGGCGATACCTCCCGCCATCCCATATGCTTCTCACGTCCCCGACGCGCTGAGAAGCGCCCAGGCGGGCCGATAGCCCTCATCGTCTAGCGGCCTAGGACGCCGCCCTTTCAAGGCGGTAGCACGGGTTCGAATCCCGTTGGGGGCACGCAACACCGTGTGCGACACTGTCGTACACACAGCTTGGTCCTGTGGAGCAGTTTGGAGTGCTCGCCACCCTGTCAAGGTGGAGGCCGCGGGTTCAAATCCCGTCAGGACCGCTGAGGTTTCACGTGAAACCTCGTGGCTGGGTAGCTCAGTTGGTACGAGCGATCGCCTGAAAAGCGATAGGTCGCCGGTTCGACCCCGGCCCCAGCCACAACCGCCCTCATCAGGGCATACGGCCCCACCGAAGATTTTCGGTGGGGCTGTTTTCGTGTCGGCGGCGGGATCGCGCGGAAAGGCACGGGAGTTTTCCCGGAAGGCAACGCCCCGGTTGTGTAAGGGCTCTGGACAACGTCCTGGTTGCGTGAGGACTCCGCTGAACGCGGATCATGATCGTTACGCTGGCCGCGGATCGAGTGCATCCCTGAAAAATTTGAAAGAGGTAAGCCATGCGTGCCTTCGGGCGACTCGCGGCAGCGACGGTGTCCGCCGCCGCTCTCTTCGGCGGTCTGGTGGCCATCGCTCCCGCCGCTTCGGCTCTGCCCGCCGCCTGCACCAAGGACACCACCTACCCCGTACCCCTGTCGGAGACGGTCACGGCGAACGTGAACCTCCGCAAGAACCCGGGGACCGGTTCCGCCTCCCTGGGCATCCTGGCCAAGGGCACGAAGTTCACCAGTCACTGCCTCACCAACAAGGGCGGGACGAACTGGGAATACGGCAAGGTGACGTCCGGGGCGAACAAGGGCAAGTGGGGCTGGGTCGCGTGGGAATACCTGCGCGACTAGTGCGACTCCGGTCTCCGGTCACACCCAAGGCCCCGATCTTCCGGTCGGGGTCTTCGTGTGGGCCCGGCAAAAGGGTTCGCCACGAATTTCGCGGGGGTGAGATCCTGGGTTCCGTATGTCTACGCACCCTGCCCCCGCCTTCGGCGCCCTCGCCTCCCGCCTGACCGAGCTTTCCCTGCGTGACGCGCAGCGGCTCGGGCGGCGGCTCGAAGGTGCGCGCAAGATCCGTAAGCCCGACGCCCGGGCCGCCGTTCTCGCTGAGATCGAGGCGGAGGTGGCCAAGGGCGAGGCCCGTATGGCTGCGCGCGCGGCACGTGTGCCGGCCGTCAGCTACCCCGAGCAGCTTCCCGTCAGTCAGAAGAAGGACGACATCGCGGCGGCGATCCGTGATCACCAGGTCGTCATCGTGGCGGGTGAGACGGGGTCGGGCAAGACCACGCAGATTCCGAAGATCTGCATGGAGCTCGGGCGCGGGGTGAAGGGGATGATCGGGCACACCCAGCCCCGTCGTATCGCGGCCCGGACCGTCGCGGAGCGGGTGGCGGAGGAGTTGGAGACGCCGCTCGGGGAGGCTGTCGGCTGGAAGGTGCGGTTCACGGATCAGGTGGATCCGGAGGCGACCTTCGTCAAGCTGATGACGGACGGCATTCTGCTGGCCGAGATCCAGACCGACCGTGAGCTGCGCGCCTACGACACGATCATCATCGACGAGGCGCACGAGCGGTCCCTCAACATCGACTTTCTGCTGGGTTATCTGGCTCAGCTGCTGCCGCGCCGGCCTGATCTCAAGGTGGTCATCACCTCGGCGACGATCGATCCGGAGCGTTTTTCCCGGCACTTCGGTGATGCCCCGATCGTCGAGGTCAGCGGCCGGACGTATCCCGTGGAGGTGCGGTACCGGCCGCTTCTGGAGGACGACTCGGAGGACTCCGACCGGGACCAGATCACCGCGATCACGGACGCGGTGGAGGAGCTGATGGGTGAGGGGAAGGGCGACATCCTCGTCTTTCTCTCCGGTGAGCGGGAGATCCGGGACACGGCCGACGCGCTCACGAAGAAGCAGTACCGGTTCACTGAGGTGCTGCCCCTTTATGCCCGGCTGTCGCACGCCGAGCAGCATCGCGTCTTCCAGCCGCACACCGGTCGCAGGATCGTTCTGGCCACCAACGTCGCCGAGACGTCGCTGACCGTCCCGGGGATCAAGTACGTCATCGATCCCGGATTCGCCCGGATCTCCCGCTACAGCCACCGCACGAAGGTCCAGCGGCTGCCCATCGAGCCGATCTCGCAGGCCAGCGCCAACCAGCGCAAGGGCCGTTGCGGTCGTACGAGCGACGGTGTCTGCATCCGTCTGTACTCCGAGGACGACTTCGAGGCGCGGCCGGAGTTCACGGACGCGGAGATCCTCCGTACGAACCTGGCTTCCGTCATCCTGCAGATGACCGCGGCCGGCCTCGGCGAGATCGAGAAGTTCCCGTTCATCGACCCGCCGGATCACCGCAACATCCGTGACGGTGTGCAGCTCCTGCAGGAGCTGGGTGCGCTCGATCCCGCGCAGAAGGACCCGCGCAAGCGGCTCACGCAGAATGGCCGGAAGCTGGCCCAGCTGCCCGTCGACCCGCGGCTGGCGCGCATGGTGCTGGAGGCCGACAAGAACGGCTGTGTCCGCGAGGTCATGGTCATCGCGGCCGCGCTGTCCATCCAGGACCCGCGCGAGCGCCCGGCCGACAAGCAGGCCCAGGCCGATCAGCAGCACGCCCGGTTCAAGGACGAGACGAGCGACTTCCTCGCCTATCTGAACCTGTGGCGGTACGTCCGTGAGCAGCAGCGGGAGCGGGGTTCGTCGTCGTTCCGCCGGATGTGCAAGCAGGAGTATCTGAACTTCCTGCGGATCCGCGAGTGGCAGGACATCTACACGCAGCTGCGGACGGTCGCCAAGCAGATGGGCATCCACCTCAACGAGGACGACGCCCCGGGCGACCGCATCCATGTCTCCCTCCTCGCCGGTCTGCTCTCGCACGTCGGTATGAAGGACGTGAAGGACGGCAACAAGAACGAGTACCTGGGTGCCCGCAACGCCAAGTTCGCGATCTTCCCGGGTTCGGCGCTGTTCAGGAAGCAGCCCCGGTTCGTGATGTCGGCGGAGCTGGTGGAGACGAGTCGTCTCTGGGCCCGCGTCAACGCCAAGATCGAGCCGGAGTGGGTCGAGCCGCTCGCCGAGCATCTGCTGAAGCGGACGTACAGCGAGCCGCACTGGGAGAAGGACCAGGCGGCGGTGATGGCGTACGAGAAGGTCACGTTGTACGGCGTACCGATCGTCGCCCAGCGGAAGGTGAACTACGGGCGGATCGATCCGGAGGTCTCCCGGGAGCTTTTCATTCGCAACGCTCTGGTGGAGGGCGACTGGCGTACGCACCACAAGTTCTTCGCCGACAACCGCAGGCTCCTCAGCGAGGTCGAGGAGTTGGAGCACCGTGCGCGGCGTCGGGACATCGTGGTGGACGACGACACGTTGTTCGACTTCTACGAGCAGCGGGTCCCGGAGCACGTGGTGTCGGGCGCGCACTTCGACTCGTGGTGGAAGCGCAAGCGGCAGGAGCAGCCGGACTTCCTGGACTTCGAGCGGGAGATGCTCATCCGGGAGTCGGCGGAGGCGGTCACGAAGGCCGACTATCCGGACTCGTGGCGGCAGGGCCCGCTCAAGTTCCGGGTGACGTACCAGTTCGAGCCGGGTGCGGACGCGGACGGTGTGACGGTCCATGTGCCGCTGCAGGTGCTGAACCAGGTCACGGACGAGGGCTTCGACTGGCAGATCCCGGGGCTGCGGGAGGAGGTCGTCACCGAGCTGATCCGGTCCCTGCCCAAGCCGATCCGCCGCCACTACGTCCCGGCTCCGAACTACGCGAAGGCGTTCCTGGAGAGCGCGGTCCCGTTGCAGGAGCCGCTGACGGTGACGATGGCGCGTGAGTTGAAGCGGATGGTCGGGGTGCCGTTCACCGCGGACGACTTCGACTGGTCGAGGGTTCCCGACCATCTGCGGATCACCTTCCGGATCGTGGACGAGCGGCGGCGCAAGCTGGCCGAGGACAAGGATCTGGAGGCGCTGAAGCTCCGGCTGAAGCCGAAGGCCCGCCAGGCGCTGTCGCAGGCCGCCGCGGCGACGGCGGAACGGGAGGGTGGTGAGTCCCTGGAGCGCAGGGGGCTGACCGACTGGACGATCGGCGCCCTGACGCGTGTCTTCGAGACCCGTCGTGCCGGGCAGCCGGTGAAGGCGTTCCCGGCGCTGGTGGACGACGGTGACACGGTCTCCGTGCGGCTCTTCGACACGGAGGCGGAGCAGGCGGAGGCGATGTGGAAGGGCACGCGTCGGCTGATCCTGCGCAACATCCCGGTGAATCCGGCGAAGTTCGCGAGTGATCGTCTGACGAACGCTCAGAAGCTCGCGCTGTCCGCCAATCCGCACGGCTCGGTCCAAGCGCTGTTCGACGACTGCGCGATGGCGGCGGCGGACAAGCTGATCGGCGACTTCGGCGGTCCGGCCTGGGACGAGGAGTCGTACCGGAAGCTGTTCGACAAGGTGCGTGCGGAGATCGTGGACACGACGGTCCGTGCGGTGGGGCAGGTGCAGCAGGTCCTCGCCGCCTGGCAGGCCTGTGAGCGCCGCCTGAAGGCTGTACGGAGCCCTGTGTTGCTGGCAAACCTGCAGGACGTACGGAAGCAGCTGGACGGCCTTGTGAGGCCGGGCTTCGTGACGGAGGCGGGGGTGGGTCGGCTGGCGGACCTGATGCGGTACCTGGTGGCCGCGGACCGACGGCTCCAGCAGATGCCGACGAACGTCCAGCGGGACACCACACGCATGGAGAAGGTCCACGAGATGCAGGACGAGTACGCCTGGCTCCTGGAGCAGATGCCCCAGGGCCGGCCCGTCCCCTCCTCGGTCCTGGACATCCGCTGGATGATCGAGGAGCTCCGGGTCAGCTATTTCGCCCACGCCTTGGGCACGGCGTACCCCGTCTCGGACAAGCGGATCGTGAAGGCGATCGACGCGGCCGCACCGTGACGACATGCGCACGCTGGGTGAGTTCGACCGTGGGGCTCACCCTCCTGTACAGTCCTTCTCGCAGCGCAACGCAGCAGTAAGCGCCGCAAAACCTGGTCCTGTGGAGCAGTTTGGAGTGCTCGCCACCCTGTCAAGGTGGAGGCCGCGGGTTCAAATCCCGTCAGGACCGCATGGAGCTGGCAGGGGCTCGCATCTCGCAAGAGATGCGAGCCCCTTGGCATGTCCCGCCGTCAACTGAGAGCCTGGGCTTCGGCCCGGGCTCTTTCGTGTGTGCGGAGCGCTCTCAGGGCGCCCCAGGGCCCTCACGCCGTCTTGACGGCGTCACATTCCGCCGGTACCCAGAAAACAGGGCCCTGTTCCCCCGTGCGGCCCGCGGAGGTGGCGTATGGCGGCGTCGGTCAGGCACGAGACGCGAGCGTTGCTCCGCGCGCACCTGTCGGCCGCGTCGTCGTACCGGCATCTGACGCGTCACTGCCCGATCTGCCACCACCTGCTGCGGCTGGCGTTGGACTCCGCTCCTCGGGCCGCACAGGCCCCGCAGGGCCCGGAGGAGGCTGTCGAAGGTGAGAATTCCTCCCCCGCCTGAGGATCCTGGGGTGTGACGGGTGTCACTGCATGAGTTTTTGAAACCTGGGTTCTTACCGGTGTCCTACAACTGGTCAATTTAATATGTGCAATTGCACCAGTCTCACAAGAGATCCGCCACCCCTCCCCAGACTCCGACAAGGCCGCTCACACACCGCCCGGTTGAGCACGCTTCGGCGCACAAAAAAGATCGCGCTGGACCCGGCGGAGTCCAGCGCGATCTACGACGCACCCTTGTTGCGTGCCTGCAGAGCTCTGAGTGGCTTGGGCGTGGGGCCTGTTGGGGCAGTACCCGCGTCGCTTGGAGCTAGGGTTCGGGCGCTACGGCATGTTGGGGGAACTGCCGTTTTGCCCGTTTGTGCGAGCCTCAGGCCTCGCTGCGCTGCTGCGGGATGCCCGCGAGCAGCGCGCGGACCTCAGCCTCGCGGTAACGGCGGTGCCCGCCGAGCGTACGAATGGACGTGAGCTTGCCGGCCTTCGCCCACCGCGTGACCGTCTTCGGGTCCACACGGAACATGGTGGCGACCTCAGCCGGGGTCAGCAGCGGCTCGGCATCAGGGGTGCGAGCGGTCATGAGCGGCCTCCTCGGGAGAACCGAACCTTCTCGGTTCTTTCCTCTAAATTCTGCACCTTGACCCGCGTTGCCCGAAATGGCGGACGCGAGTCGAGTCGGTTATAGGACGAACGGCTTGTCCTCGGCACTACAACTACACCATCTGTCCAGCCGCGTCGGCCAAACCGATGGAATTGCCCCCCAGGTGTTCATCGGCGACGGAAGCCGATGGACCATGCCATAGCGGACAGTCACGCCACTGTGACGATCAGTCACAGGGCGATCAGGAGTCACCAGACCCCCCAAAGCGTGCAATGCTGAGATTCCGGCCACAGTGCAACACAGCGGACGGAAGGAGCCCTCCCCGGACTCCTTGTCCTATTTTGGCACGAGGGGGGGCAAGTGGCGCAAGGGCCGCGTAAGTGCGGTCCATCACCCTTGCGACAAAAGCCGGGATCGGGACCTACGCCCCGTCAGTTCCACAAGTGTCGTAGACCGTACGCTGTTCACAGCTCCCCGGCCGTGACGTACGTCACCTCGGCGACCGCTGTAGCGTGCGTCACACACACGTGTCACGCACGGCCGCCTCACACGCCGTCAGGTCACGGAATCCGGTCGGAGAGTCAGTTCGCCGACCGCCGGTCACGCACCGACCGCCACCGCTCCACGAGCCGCCCGTACGCCTCGCCGGCGCCGACGCCGTCACCGCGCCGCAGCGCCTCGATGCCCTCGGTCACATCCGCCGCCGAGTGGTCGTCCTCCAGCTCGCCGGCCGGCAGCGTGTGCACCAGGCCGCCGTAGTCCAGCTCGACCAGCGAGCGCGGGTGGAACTCCTCCAGCCAGCGCCCCACGTCCACCAGGCCGTCGATGAGCGGCCCCTCGTCGATGGCGTCCCGCAGGGTGCGCAGGGCCCGCGCCACCCGCCGCCGGGCCTGCACCATCGGGGTGCGGTAGCGCAGTAGCGGAGGGACGTCGGCGGTCCCCTTGTCGAACCGCCGCTCCTCGTCGGAGACCAGCACGAACCAGTTCAGCGGGACCTGCCAGGTCGCGGTGCGGATCCAGGGGCGGGCGTCGGGATGGCCGGCCAGCCAGCGCTCGTAGTCCTGGGTGGCCTGGCGGCGTACGACCGGGGGCAGGACGGCGTCCAGGACGGACTCCGGGAGCACCTCGGGCAGCTCCTCCAGTGCCTGCCAGCCGCGCAGCCGGGTCCGCCAGGGGCACACGCAGACGACCCCCTCGACCTCCACCACGAAGGCGTCGCCGCTCTCGTGCACCGGGACCGGGATGGGCGGCATGGGCAGCAGGTCGGCGAGCGAGCGGCGCAGCTCGTCCTGGTACGAGGGGCGGTCGGCGCGGCGGGCGTAGCGGGCCCAGTGAGCGCGCTCCGGCTCCGGGAAGGCGGCCAGCGGCTCGTACACGCGCAGATAGGTCGCGTAGGGGACGATCAGCGAGGACACCTTGGGCACGCCTGCTCCCTCCCCCTCCGACTCTCCGGGAAACCTGCGGAACCCGCACACAAAAGCACGGGAAATCTATGCAAATCGTTGCACGGTCGTACTCCGGGAGTGGGTGATCCTGAGCACTGCACGGATGGCGGGGCCCACAGGCTCTAATCTCGTGCTCACAGCCCCCGCCACCCACACGGGAGCTGTTCTCCACCCGCCGCTACTTACCCAGGAGTCACCACCGTGACCGACGTAACCGGCGCACCCGCTGAGGTCCTGCACACCCTGTTCCGGTCGGACCAGGGAGGCCATGAGCAGGTCGTTCTCTGCCAGGACCGTGCCAGCGGCCTGAAGGCCGTCATCGCCCTCCACTCCACCGCCCTGGGCCCCGCGCTCGGCGGTACGCGCTTCTACCCCTACGCGAACGAGGAGGACGCCGTCTCCGACGCGCTGAACCTCGCGCGCGGGATGTCGTACAAGAACGCCATGGCCGGTCTCGACCACGGCGGCGGCAAGGCCGTGATCATCGGCGACCCCGAGCGGATCAAGACCGAGCAGCTGCTGCTCGCCTACGGCCGGTTCGTCGCCTCGCTCGGCGGGCGCTACGTCACCGCCTGCGACGTCGGTACCTACGTCGCCGACATGGACGTCGTGGCGCGCGAGTGCAACTGGACCACCGGGCGCTCCCCCGAGAACGGCGGCGCCGGAGACTCCTCCGTCCTCACCGCGTTCGGCGTCTACCAGGGCATGCGTGCCTCCGCCCAGCAGCTGTGGGGCGACCCCACGCTGCGCGGCCGCCGAGTCGGTGTCGCGGGCGTCGGCAAGGTGGGCCACCACCTGGTGCGCCACCTGCGGGACGAGGGCGCCGAGGTCGTGGTCACGGACGTGCGCGAGGAGGCCGTACGGCGGATCCTCGACACGTATCCGACGGGTGTGAGCGCCGTCGCCGACACCGAGGCGCTGATCCGGGTCGAGGGCCTGGACATCTACGCCCCCTGCGCGCTGGGCGGCGCCCTGAACGACGACAGCGTCCCGGTGCTGACCGCCAGGGTGGTCTGCGGCGCGGCCAACAACCAGCTCGCCCACCCGGGTGTGGAGAAGGACCTCGCCGACCGCGGGATCCTCTACGCGCCGGACTACGTGGTGAACGCGGGCGGGGTCATCCAGGTCGCCGACGAGCTGCACGGGTTCGACTTCGAGCGGTGCAAGGCGAAGGCGGCGAAGATCTACGACACCACCCTCGCAATCTTCGCGCGTGCGAAGACGGACGGGGTTCCGCCGGCCGCCGCGGCCGACCGGATCGCCGAGCAGCGGATGCACGAGGCGGCCGCGGCGCGCGGTTGGTGAGCCGGTCGGCGAGCCATCGGAAGCGCGTTCCGCGCGTTTGACGGGTACCCGTCGACGGGCAGTTAGAGAGAACTCTCACGTTCGTCGGCGGGTCGCCTGCCAAGAAGTGGTTAAAATCGCGGTTGACCAGCGGGGACAGGGCGCCTCGAGGGTTCTGGACCCAGGCACGTCATGCGGGCGACGTACCGTATGGCCGTGGGCTCAGGTACCGTGGAAGCCCTACGGACCGGTCTCTCTGCGGAGAGTCCGTTCCAGATCATGAACGCGTGTCAAGACTCTGGGGCCGTCGAGCCCCGTCACCGAGGGGGTCGAGCCATGGGGCGCGGCCGGGCCAAGGCCAAGCAGACGAAGGTCGCCCGCCAGCTGAAGTACAACAGCGGCGGGACTGACCTGTCGCGTCTGGCCAGCGAGCTGGGCGCATCGACTTCGAGCCAACCTCCGAACGGCGAGCCGTTCGAGGATGACGAAGACGACGACGACCCGTACGCCCAGTACGCGGATCTTTACAACGACGACGATGAGGACGAGGACGGCGAGTCCGGTCCCGCGTCGCATCGCCGCGGCGCTTGACGCTCTAGCAGTGTTTGACCCGGCCCGGGGTGGTTCGCCACCACCGGACCGGGTTTTGCGCTGCCTTCGCCGTCACCAGGCGTAGCCAGCACCAGGCGTAGTCGGCACCAGGCGTAAGCCTCGTCAGGCGTAGTCGCTCACGAGGGTGGCCCCCGTGGAGTGGTCGCCCCGGTCCGTGATCTCGCCGGCCACCCAGGCGTCGACCCCGCGGTCGGCCAGTGTGGCGAGAGCCACATCCGTCGACTCCTCGGGGACGATCGCAATCATGCCGACGCCCATGTTCAGGGTCTTCTCCAGCTCCAGGCGTTCGACGTCGCCGGTCCTGCCGACGAGGTCGAAGACCGGGGCCGGGGTCCAGGTGGAGCGGTCGACGGTCGCGTGCAGCCCGTCAGGGATGACGCGGGCCAGGTTGGCCGCGAGTCCGCCGCCGGTGATGTGGCTGAAGGCGTGCACCTCGGTGGTGCGCGTCAGGGCCAGGCAGTCCAGCGAGTAGATCTTCGTGGGCTCCAGGAGTTCCTCGCCGAGGGTGCGGCCGAGCTCCTCGATGCGGGCGTCGAGGGAGAGGCCCGCCTGGTTCAGCAGGACGTGACGGACCAGGGAGTACCCGTTCGAGTGAAGCCCGGAGGCCGCCATGGCGATCACGGTGTCGCCCTCACGGATGCGGTCGGGGCCGAGGAGGCGGTCGGCCTCCACCACACCCGTACCGGCGCCGGCGACGTCGAAGTCGTCCTCGCCCAGCAGGCCCGGGTGCTCGGCCGTCTCGCCGCCCACCAGGGCGCAGCCGGCCAGCACACAGCCCTCGGCGATGCCCTTGACGATGGCGGCGACGCGCTCGGGGTGGACCTTGCCGACGCAGATGTAGTCGGTCATGAACAGCGGCTCGGCGCCGCACACCACGATGTCGTCCATGACCATGGCGACGAGGTCGTGACCGATGGTGTCGTACACGCCCAGCTGCCGGGCGATGTCGACCTTGGTGCCCACGCCGTCGGTGGCGGAGGCGAGCAGGGGACGCTCGTAGCGCTTGAGGGCGGAGGCGTCGAAGAGGCCTGCGAAGCCGCCGAGGCCGCCGAGGACCTCGGGGCGCTGCGTCTTCTTCACCCACTCCTTCATGAGCTCCACGGCGCGGTCGCCCGCTTCGATGTCTACGCCCGCGGCTGCGTAGCTGGCACCAGTTGTCTCAGACATGGCTAGGGAGAACCTTCGTGTCGTGCGGCAGGTGTGACGGGCTGTCTACGGGCGGCGGATCGCGTCGGCCGCGGCCGTGGCGGCCGGGCCGGCGGCCAGCTCCGTCTCCAGGAGCTGCTTGCCGAGCAGCTCGGGGTCGGGCAGCTCCATCGGGTACTCGCCGTCGAAGCAGGCGCGGCACAGGTTCGGCTTGGCGATGGTGGTCGCCTCGATCATGCCGTCGATGGAGATGTACGCCAGGGAGTCGGCGCCCAGGGAGGTGCCGATCTCGTCGATGGTCATGCCGTTGGCGATGAGCTCGGCGCGGGTGGCGAAGTCGATGCCGAAGAAGCAGGGCCACTTCACGGGCGGCGAGGAGATCCGGATGTGGACCTCGGCCGCGCCCGCCTCGCGGAGCATCCGGACCAGGGCGCGCTGGGTGTTGCCGCGCACGATCGAGTCGTCCACGACGACCAGGCGCTTGCCCTTGATGACTTCCTTGAGGGGATTCAGCTTCAGACGGATGCCGAGTTGGCGGATGGTCTGTGAGGGCTGGATGAAGGTACGGCCGACGTAGGCGTTCTTCACCAGGCCGCTGCCGAAGGGGATGCCGGAGGCCTCCGCGTAGCCGATGGCGGCGGGGGTGCCGGATTCCGGGGTCGCTATGACGAGGTCGGCCTCGGCCGGGGCCTCCTTCGCGAGGCGGCGGCCCATCTCCACGCGGGAGAGGTACACGTTCCGGCCGGCGATGTCGGTGTCCGGGCGGGCCAGGTACACGTACTCGAAGACACAGCCCTTGGGCTTCGCTTCCGCGAAGCGGGAGGTGCGCAGGCCGTTCTCGTCGATGGCGACGAACTCGCCCGGCTCGATCTCGCGGACGAAGCTGGCGCCGCAGATGTCGAGGGCGGCGGACTCCGAGGCGACGACCCAGCCGCGCTCCAGCCGGCCGAGGACCAGCGGGCGGATGCCCTGCGGGTCGCGGGCGGCGTAGAGGGTGTGCTCGTCCATGAAGACGAGGCTGAAGGCGCCCCGGACCTTGGGCAGGACCGTGTGGGCGGCCTCCTCGATGGTCAGCGGCTTGCCGTCGTCGTCGACCTGGGCGGCGAGCAGGGCCGTGAGGAGGTCGGTGTCGTTGGTGGCCGCCACGCGCGGGGTGCGGCCGCCCTCCTGCTTGGGCAGGTCGGCGACCATCTCGGCGAGCTGGGCGGTGTTGACGAGGTTGCCGTTGTGGCCGAGCGCGATGGAGCCGTGCGCGGTGGCCCGGAACGTCGGCTGGGCGTTCTCCCAGACGGAGGCACCGGTGGTCGAGTAGCGGGCGTGTCCGACCGCGATGTGACCCTGGAGCGATCCGAGGGAGGTCTCGTCGAAGACCTGGGAGACGAGGCCCATGTCCTTGAAGACGAGGATCTGGGAGCCGTTGCTCACCGCGATCCCCGCGGATTCCTGACCCCGATGCTGGAGGGCGTAGAGCCCGAAGTAAGTGAGCTTGGCGACCTCTTCACCGGGAGCCCAGACACCGAAGACGCCGCATGCGTCCTGGGGGCCTTTCTCGCCGGGGAGCAGATCATGACTGAGTCGACCGTCACCACGTGGCACGCCACCGAGTGTAGGCGAGGTCGACCACTGGTCCGAATTGGGGATACGCGCCGGTATTGGATCACTCGTCGGCGACAGCTCGGAGAGTGTCGCCGTTTTCGCTGGTCAGAGCCAGTGTGTCGTGATCGATTCGGTAACTGAGCGTGGTGTTGAAGAGGCTCAGCAGGCTTCGTTCCGTGTCCATGAGTGAGGCGTCGCACATCATTCGCGTGGTGGACGGGCGGCCGAGGGTGATATGTCCGTCCCGCACGGTGGCGGTGGCGTTGACGTGGTTGCAGCCGAGCCGGCCGCCGACCTTGCCGGTCTTCTGGTCGAAGGTGAGGTGGGCGTCGCCCTTCGTGCGGTGGGTCTTTCCGTCGACGGTGGCGCTGTCGATGGTCCACCGCACGCCGGTGACGGGCTTCTCGGGGCTGACGGAACCGCTGCTGCCCGCTTCCTCGGTGCCACAGGCGGCGGCGAGCGGGACGAGGGCCACGGCGGCCGTCAGGGTCAGTCGCTGCTTGTACCTGTACATGTCGTTTCGACGGGCACAGGAGGTGTCCGGTTCCCCTCAGGACAGCAACGGCAGCAGATGGCCGAGATCCGCCCGCTCCCCGCTCGCGCCGACCTGCGCCGCGTCGAGGGCGTCCTGCCAGGATTGCCGCCCGGTGGCCAGCCGGACCCAGGTCAGCGGGTCGGTCTCGACGACGTTGGGCGGGGTGCCGCGGGTGTGCCGGGGGCCCTCGACGCACTGCACTACCGCGTAGGGCGGGATCCGCACCTCGGTCGAGCCGCCGGGCGCCTTGACGGCGAGGGCGTCGGCGAGGAGCCGGGTGGCGGCGGCGAGGGCCTGGCGGTCGTACGGGATGTCGAGGCCGGGGACGGCGGCGTTGAGGTCGTCGGTGTGGACGACGAGTTCGACAGTGCGCGTGACGACGTAGTCGTCCAGCGTCAGGGCGCCCGCGTTGGTGGCGAGCAGGCGGGTGCCGGGGTGTTCGGCGAGGACGGCCGTGAAGCGCTGTTCGCGCTCGGCGAGGTAGGCGACGAGGTCCGGGTTCTGCTCGGCGAGTTCGTGGGCGTACTCGGCGATGGCCGGAGCCTCGGCACCGATCGCGCCGGGCCACTCGGCCGGGGTGGCGTCCTGCCTGGCCGGCGCCGGCTCACCGACCAGCCGGATCACTGCCCCGAGGGACATCCCGATGTGCGCGACGAGATCCCGAACCGTCCACTCCCCGAGCCGGGTGGGCAGCGCGAGCTGCTCCGGCGTGAGGCCGGCCACCGCCTGCCGTACGTTCCCGAACTGGGTCAGGACCGCGGCGCGGGTCTTGGCGGGGTCGTAGGTCCGGGCGCGCTTCTTTGTCGGGGGCATGGCGTGAGCCTAGTTCTCGCGGAAGGTGGAGCTGGAGGGAAATTCCAGGTCCGTGCAGCCGCGGCGGGCGGTGACGTCGGTGACGTAGGCCCTGAAGATCCGTTCGAAGTGCGGGGCCGCGCGGCTGGACATCGAGCTGTAGCCGTAGCGCAGGCGCAGGACGTGGACCGCGGGCTTGCCGGCACAGACCGAGGTGGCCCACCACAGGCCGGTGCGCTCGTGACGGCCGGCCGTGCCCGGGGAGATGGGCGCATCGGTGGCCTTGGTGGAGCCGGTGGAGCCGACGTAGACGCTCGGGGAGCCCTGGTCGTAGAAGGTCTGCACGTCGGCCCACCACGCCTCGAAGGGATCACCGGTGGGCGCGTCGTCCGGGCTGATGCCCTTCGTGCCGGCGTATTCCGCGTCGAAGAGGGTGCGGGCTCTGTCAGTGGTAAGCGGCAGGGCGCACCGCTCGCGGAAGACGTGCGGGTCGGCCGGGGCGCCGATCGCCTCGTCGGGCAGCCAGAGCTGCTCGCGGGACGGGGACTCCAGGCGCCCGTACCAGCCGCAGGTCCCGTCGGCCTGTCCGGCGGCGGTGGGCCGAGGGACGGGCGGCAACCGCGCCGGGGGTGTGGGCAGGCGGCGTGAGCAGCCGAGCCGTGCGGCGACGTTGTTGGCGGTGGCGACGGCGAGGGACGCCATGCGCCTGCGGTCGCCGGGGGTGGCGGGCCTGGGGTAGTACGAGGACATGCCGGTGTAGGCAGCGCTCGCGGTGACCTCGATGCGTTCGGCCGGCTTGCCCCTGTAGGTGCCGTCGGGGCAGTCGAGGCGGACGGTGGTCTGGCTGGGCCCGGCGAGTCCGGATACATCCGCGCCGACGGGGACCTCCAGGCGGGCGAAGCGCTCGGGCAGTTCGGTCGCGGGCCACGAGACGATCGTGTCGCGGCCGCTGCCCGGGCCCGCGTCAACCCGGGCCTCGAACAGCCAGGCGCCGTGGGCGTCTCCGTCGTCGCCCGCGTTCTGGATCAGACAGCCGGAGGGCAGGTCGTCGAGGTCGAGGGAGCCTCGGTTGCGGAGCACGGGGTCGGCGTGGTCCATGCCGCGCACCTCGCGCACCGGCACGAGGTCGGCGCAGCCGGAGCCCACGGCCCGGTACGTCCGCCACTCGTCCCACAGGACGGTGCCGCTCCAGCCGATCCCGGCGACGGCGGCCAGGCACAGCAGCACGTTGACAAACTTGCGCACCCGCTCCCCCATCCCCCGATGACTGCCGCCGACGTTAACAGCCGCCTCTGACAGCGCACGAAGGCCCCGCCCGTCGGAACGGGCGGGGCCTTCAGGGTCGTACTCGCTCAGGCCAGCAGCGCCGGGATGGTCCCCTCGTGGGCCGTGCGCAGCTCCTCCAGGGACAGCTCGAACTCGCCCTGGAGCTCGACCGTGTCCCCGTCCACGACGCCGATGCGGGTGGCGGGCAGACCGCGGGCGCCGCACATGTCGTTGAAGCGGACCTCCTCGGAGCGCGGCACGGCGACGACCGCGCGTCCCGCCGACTCGGAGAAGAGGAGGGTGAAGGCGTCCAGACCGTCAGGGACGATCAGGCGGGCGCCCTTGCCGCCGAGCAGGGCCGACTCGACGACCGCCTGGATCAGGCCGCCGTCGGAGAGGTCGTGCGCGGAGTCGATCATGCCGTCGCGGCTGGCGGAGATCAGGATCTCGCCGAGCAGGCGCTCGCGCTCCAGGTCGACCTGAGGGGGCAGGCCGCCGAGGTGGTCGTGGATCACCTGCGACCAGGCCGAGCCGCCGAACTCCTCACGGGTGTCGCCGAGGAGGTAGAGCAGCTGGCCCTCCTCCTGGAAGGCGACCGGCGTGCGGCGGGCCACGTCGTCGATGACGCCGAGGACCGCGACCACGGGCGTCGGGTGGATGGCCACCTCGCCCGTCTGGTTGTACAGGGAGACGTTGCCGCCGGTCACCGGGGTGCCGAGCTGCTGGCAGGCGTCTGCCAGGCCGCGGATGGCCTCCGCGAACTGCCACATGACGGCCGGGTCCTCGGGCGAGCCGAAGTTCAGGCAGTCGGAGACGGCGAGCGGCTTCGCGCCGGTCGTCGCCACGTTCCGGTACGCCTCCGCCAGCGCCAGCTGCGCGCCCGCGTACGGGTCGAGCTTGGCGTAGCGGCCGTTGCCGTCGGTGGCGATGGCGACGCCCAGGCCGCTCTCCTCGTCGATGCGGATCATCCCGGAGTCCTCGGGCTGGGCGAGGACCGTGTTGCCCTGCACGAAGTGGTCGTACTGGGAGGTGATCCAGGACTTGGAGGCCTGGTTGGGGGACGCGACCAGCTCCAGGACCTGGTCCTTCAGCTCCGCGCCCGACGACGGCCTCGGCAGCTTGTTCGCGTCGTCCGCCTGCAGCTCGTCCTGCCAGGACGGGCGGGCGTACGGGCGCTCGTAGACCGGGCCGTCGTGCGCGACCGTGCGCGGGTCGACGTCGACGATCTTGCCGCCGTGCCAGTAGATCTCCAGGCGGTCGCCGTCGGTCACCTCGCCGATGACGGTGGCGATGACGTCCCACTTCTCGCAGATCTCCAGGAAGCGGTCGACCTTCTCCGGCTCGACGACCGCGCACATGCGTTCCTGCGACTCGCTCATGAGGATCTCCTCGGGCGAGAGAGTCGAGTCCCGCAGGGGTACGTCGTCCAGCGTCACGCGCATGCCGCCGGAGCCGTTCGACGCCAGCTCGCTCGTCGCGCAGGACAGGCCGGCCGCGCCGAGGTCCTGGATGCCGACGACCAGCTTCTCCTTGAAGGCCTCCAGGGTGCACTCGATGAGGAGCTTCTCCTGGAAGGGGTCGCCGACCTGGACCGCGGGGCGCTTCGACGGCTTGGCGTCGTCGAAGGTCTCGCTCGCCAGGATCGACGCGCCGCCGATGCCGTCGCCGCCGGTCCGGGCCCCGTACAGGATGACCTTGTTGCCCGCGCCGGACGCCTTCGCGAGGTGGATGTCCTCGTGCCGCATGACGCCGATGGCACCGGCGTTGACCAGCGGGTTGCCCTGGTAGCAGGCGTCGAAGACGACCTCGCCGCCGATGTTGGGCAGGCCGAGACAGTTGCCGTAGCCGCCGATGCCGGCGACGACGCCCGGGAGGACGCGCTTGGTGTCGGGGTGGTCGGCCGCGCCGAAGCGCAGCGGGTCGACGACCGCGACCGGGCGGGCGCCCATCGCGATGATGTCGCGGACGATGCCGCCGACGCCCGTGGCCGCGCCCTGGTAGGGCTCGACGTAGGACGGGTGGTTGTGCGACTCGACCTTGAAGGTGACCGCGTAGCCCTGGCCGACGTCGACGACACCCGCGTTCTCGCCGATGCCGACGAGGAGGGCGTCGGACTGCGGGGCCTTCTCGCCGAACTGGCGCAGGTGCACCTTCGACGACTTGTACGAGCAGTGCTCGGACCACATGACCGAGTACATGGCGAGTTCGGCGCCGGTCGGGCGGCGGCCGAGGATCTCCACCACCCGCTCGTACTCGTCCTTCTTCAGGCCGAGTTCGGCCCAGGGCAGCTCGACGTCGGGGGTCGCGGCCGCGTGCTCGACCGTGTCCAGAGGCGTCCGGCTCATGCGTTGACCAGCTTCTTGAGGATCGAGGTGAAGAAGGGGAGGCCGTCGGTGCGGCCGGTGCCGATGAGCGGCTCCACGGCGTGCTCCGGGTGCGGCATCAGACCCACGACGTTGCCGGCCTCGTTGGTGACGCCGGCGATGTCCCGCTGGGAGCCATTGGGGTTGCCGTATCCATCAGCGGCTTCGCCGCGGACGAGGTACCGGAAGGCGACACGGCCCTCGGCCTCCAGCTTGTCGAGCGTGTACGCGTCGGCGACGTACTGCCCGTCGTTGTTCTTCAGCGGGATGCTGATCTCCTGGCCGGCCGCGTAGTCGGTGGTCCAGGCGGTCTCGGTGTTCTCCACCCGCAGCTTCTGGTCACGGCAGATGAAGTGCAGGTGGTCGTTGCGCAGCATCGTGCCCGGCAGCAGATGCGCCTCGGTGAGGATCTGGAAGCCGTTGCAGATGCCGAGCACCGGCAGACCGGCCCTGGCCTGCTCCAGCAGGGGCTCCATCACCGGCGAGAAACGCGCGATGGCTCCGGCGCGCAGATAGTCGCCGTAGGAGAAACCACCGCACAGCACCACGGCGTCGACCTGGTGGAGGTCCTTGTCCTTGTGCCAGAGGGCGACCGGTTCGGCACCCGCGAGGCGGATCGCGCGCTGTGTGTCCCGGTCGTCGAGGCTGCCCGGGAAAGTGACGACGCCAATACGAGCGGTCACTTCGCGGCCTCCGCGACTTCCTCCACCTTGACGGTGAAGTCCTCGATCACGGTGTTGGCGAGGAAGGATTCCGCAAGATCATGGATGCGGGCGAGCGCGGCCTCGTCGACCGGTCCGTCAACTTCCAGTTCGAATCGCTTTCCCTGACGTACGTCCGAGATGCCGTCGAAACCCAGACGCGGCAGCGCGCGCTGCACCGCCTGGCCCTGGGGGTCGAGGATCTCCGGCTTGAGCATGACGTCGACTACGACGCGTGCCACTGGCACTCCCGGTGTGTGGTGCTGAGCAGGTTCCTTCAGACTACCCGCACAAAATTTCTACGCGGGTAGAGTTGTAGGAATCTACGTGACAGCGGTCACGATGCGGTATCGGAGTGGGGCGTTCACGAAAAGTTACGGGAAAGATCCCCCATCGGTCCCGGATACCTATTGCGCTCGGACACGCGGACAGATTTAGTCGGGCTTCACAATGCATTGCCGCGCACTGTACAAATGAATTGAAAATAGCCAAGACTCGGCACGTCGCCGCAGCTGAGCTGTATGCGATGCCGGACGAAGGGACCGATATTCGTGGCGCAGAAGGTCGTGGTCACGCTCTTTGACGACATCGACGGCTCGGAAGCGGCGGAAACGATCGCCTTCGGACTCGACGGCAAGTCGTACGAGATCGACCTGAATGAAGCCAATGCCAAGAAACTGCGTAAGGCGCTCGCGCCCTACGTGGACGCCGGCCGCAAGCGGTCGAGGTCCGGCAGGGCCTACAAGCAGACGGAGGTCGCCCCCGACCCCGCGGCCGTCCGGGCCTGGGCCCAGGCCAACAAGATGGACGTCCCCGCGCGCGGACGCATCCCCAAGAAGGTCTACGAGGCGTTCACCGAAGCGCAGTGAGCCCCGGGCCGACGGCCGGTCACCCGCCCCTCGGAACAACCGACTTGCGCTGCACCCCTCCTGGTCAGCTAGAGTCTGGAGCACGCCGAGGGGCGAGGCCGAAAAAGCCCAGCCCACGGAGTACATGCGGGTGTAGTTCAGTAGTAGAACATCCCCCTTCCAGGGGGAAGGCGCAGTGTGCAATTCCTGTCACCCGCTCTGCATCGCCGGTCTGACCACTCTTGTGGATCAGGTAGGCTGGTGCCCGCGCCGATCGGTGAGAGCCGGTCGGAGGCAATGCGGACGTAGCTCAGTTGGTAGAGCGCAACCTTGCCAAGGTTGAGGTCGCGAGTTCGAACCTCGTCGTCCGCTCTTGAATGAGACCCCCGGTCCTCTGGACCGGGGGTTTTTTCGTCGTGAAGACGCCAGTGTCCGTCTGACATTTGTCATGAGGAGTGGTGACACCGCGCACTGCTTCCGGGGCCGAAGTGCCGAGACGCTTGAGCCATGAACACCAACGAACACGGACACGTGATTGAGGTCACTGACCTGCGGCGTGTGTACGGGGGCGGGTTCGAGGCGGTGCGCGGAATCAGCTTCTCCGTGCGCCGCGGGGAGATCTTCGCGCTGCTGGGCACCAACGGCGCGGGCAAGACGTCGACGGTCGAACTCCTCGAAGGGCTCGCGCGGCCGGCCGGGGGCCGGGTGCGGATCCTCGGCCACGACCCGTACGCCGAGCGCGCCGCCGTGCGGCCCCGCACCGGCGTGATGCTCCAGGAGGGCGGTTTCCCCTCCGAGCTGACCGTCGCCGAGACCGCCCGGATGTGGGCGAGCTGCGTCAGCGGGGCGCGTCCCACCGAGGAGGCGCTGGGGCTGGTCGGGCTCGCCGGGAAGGCCGACGTACGGGTGAAGCAGCTGTCCGGGGGTGAGCGGCGGCGCCTGGATCTCGCGCTCGCGCTGCTCGGGGAGCCCGAGGTGCTGTTCCTGGACGAGCCGACGACCGGCCTTGACGCCGAAGGGCGCCGGGACACCTGGGAGTTGGTGAGCGCGCTGCGTGACGCGGGCACGACCGTGCTGCTGACCACGCACTACCTGGAGGAGGCGGAGGGCCTCGCCGACCGGCTCGCGATCCTCCACGAGGGGCGCATCGCGGCCGCCGGCACCCCGGCCGAGGTGACCGCCGCCCAGCCGTCCCGGATCTCCTTCGAACTGCCCGAGGGGTACTTCCTCGGCGACCTGCCGCCCCTCGGCGAGCTGGGGGTCCTCGGACACGAGGTGGACGGCCGGGTCGTACGGCTGCGGACGCGGCAGTTGCAGCGGGCGGCCACCGCGGTGCTGGTCTGGGCCGAGCGGGCGGGGGTCGAGCTTCGCGGGCTCGACGTGCGGTCGGCCTCGCTGGAGGAGGCGTTCCTGGGGATCGCGCGTGAGGCGTCCGGGGCGGAACGGGAGAAGGAGTACGTGGCATGAGCGGCACGACGGCAGTCACCACCCCCGCCCGACGGGAGGTCACCACCCCCGCCGGGCGCATGGCCGCCCTGGCACGCGCCGAACTGACGCTGCTCGGACGCAGCAGGAGCGCGCTCGTGACGGCCGTACTCGTGCCGCTGGCGCTGCCGTTCAGCGTGCAGTCGGCGGTCGGCCAGATGGACGTGGAGGAGGCCGGTCTCACGGTCGGCCTCGTGCTGCTGCCCGCCGCGATCGGCTTCTCGCTGCTGTTCGCGGTGTACGGCACGCTCGTCGGCGTCTACACGGCCCGGCGCGAGGAACTCGTGCTGAAGCGGCTGCGCACCGGTGAGCTGCGGGACGTGGAGATCCTCACCGGGGCCGCACTGCCGGCCGTCGTCACGGGCCTCGTACAGTCCCTGCTGCTGGCGGTGGGCTGCACGGTCCTCCTCGACGTCCCCGCGCCCGAGGCGCCCCATCTCGCCGTCCTGGGCCTGCTGTTGGGCCTGGCGATGTGCGCGGCCCTCGCGGGGGCCACCGCCGGCCTGACCCGGACCGTGGAGAGCGCACAGGTCACCACGATGCCGCTGATGCTGGTGTCGATGGTCGGTTCCGGTGTCACCTTCCCCCTGGAGCTGCTGCCCGACAACGTGGCCTCGGTGTGCGAACTGCTGCCGCTGTCACCGGTCATCACCCTGGTGCGCGGCGGCTGGACCGGTGACCTGTCGGCGTACGAGGCGCTGGGCACCCTCGCCACCGCGCTGGCCTGGACGGTGATCGCGGTGTTTGCTGTACGGCGGTGGTTCCGCTGGGAGCCGCGGCGCTGACGTCGGCGCGACACGGGGGAACCGAGGACATCACGGAAATCGGGGGGCACGGGGAGATGGGCGGGCCGGGGCGTTGGTGGCGGAACAAGAGCACACCGGCGAAGGTCGAGTGGTACACCCGCTGGACGTTCCACCTCTTCGCCGTGATCGAGGTGGCCGCGCTCGGGCTGCCCCTGTTCGGGAACGTGGGGCCGCGACTGGCGGGTGTGCTGCTGCTGACGCTGTCCGTGCACGCCCTCGCCTGTGGTGTGACCGCGTCGATGGCGCTGGACTGGACGCGGGGACGCCGTGAACAGCCCCTGCGGATGGTGTGGACGCTGGGCGTCGTCACCGCGCTGGTGGCCGTCGCGGCGATCGGCATCGCGCAGCGCGGCCCCGACGGTGAGGGCGTCGACGCCGCGGTGGGCGGGACCTTCGGGGTCGTCCTGGTCTTCGGTTCCGGTGTCATGTCGCTCGGCGTCCGCAGGCGACGGCGGGTGTTCGCGGTCGTGGCCGGCTTCGCGGCGGGCTCGGGCCTGGTGGCGTTCCTCCTGGGCGTGCCCGGGCTCGCCGCGCTGGGCACCGCGCTGATGGTGATGGTGGGCAGCGGGTTCCTCGCCTTCACCTCGATCTTCTCCGTGTGGCTCCTCAACGCCGTCTACGAGCTCGACGAGGCCCGCGAGACGCGTGCCCGGCTCGCCGTCGCCGAGGAGCGGCTGCGGTTCGGGCGGGACCTGCACGACGTGATGGGCCGCAACCTGGCCGTCATCGCGCTGAAGAGCGAACTGTCCGTGCAGCTGGCGCGACGCGGGCGGCCCGAGGCGGTGGAGCAGATGATCGAGGTGCAGCGGATCGCGCAGGAGTCCCAGCGCGAGGTGCGGGACGTCGTACGGGGGTACCGGGACGCCGACCTGGGCGTCGAACTCGCCGGTGCGCAGGGCGTGTTGACTGCGGCCGGGATCACCTGCGAGGTGAGTGGGGAGGCGGTCGGGCTGCCGGGCGAGGTGCAGTCGGCGCTCGCCTGGGTGGTGCGGGAGGCGACGACCAACGTGCTGCGGCACGGGGACGCCGGCCGGTGTTCGGTGGGGCTACGGGTGACGGAGGGGCACGTGGTGCTGACGGTGGAGAACGACGGGGCGACTGGGGCAACCGGGGCGGCCGCGTCGCCCGGCAGGGGCTCCGGCTCGGGGCTCGCCGGGCTGCGGGAGCGGCTGGCGGCGGTGGACGGGACGCTTGTGGCGGGGCCGACGGACGCCGGGGTGTTCCGGCTGGTGGCGCAGGTGCCGGTGGCGTCGGCGGAGGTGGCCTCGTGACCGTGCGGGTGCTGCTCGCCGACGACGAGCACCTCATCCGGGGCGCGCTGGCCGCGCTGTTGTCCCTGGAGGACGACCTGATGATCGTCGCGGAGGCGGCCACCGGACCGGAGGCGCTGGCGATGGCGCGGGCGCACGCGCCCGACGTCGCCGTCCTGGATCTGCAGATGCCGGGCGCCGACGGTGTGAAGGTCGCCACATCCCTGCGGGCGGAGCTGCCCGCCTGCCAGGTGCTCATCGTCACCAGTCACGGCCGGCCCGGGCATCTGAAGCGGGCGCTTGCCGCAGGTGTGCGCGGGTTCGTCCCCAAGACCGTCAGCGCGCAGCGGCTCGCCGAGATCATCCGCACGGTCCACGGGGGAAACCGTTACGTCGACCCCGAGTTGGCCGCCGACGCGATCTCCGCCGGTGACTCCCCGCTGACCGCCCGGGAGGCCGAGGTGCTGGAACTCGCGGCCGACGGGGCGCCCGTCGCGGAGATCGCCGAGCGGGCCGCGCTGTCCCAGGGGACCGTGCGGAACTACCTCTCCTCGGCCGCATCCAAGCTCGGGGCGGAAAACCGGCACACGGCGGTACGTCTCGCTCGCGAGCGAGGTTGGGTATAGTTGGTCTCGCGCCACGGCGCAACGCGGACGTAGCTCAGTTGGTAGAGCGCAACCTTGCCAAGGTTGAGGTCGCGAGTTCGAACCTCGTCGTCCGCTCTGGATCGGCCCCCCGGTTTCCGCCGGGGGGCTTTTTCGTGTCCCTTTGTCCGGGGCTACGCCCAGCTCGTGCCCGTCAGGCGTTCGTACGCCTCGATGTACTTGGCGCGGGTGGCCTCGACGACCTGCTCGGGCAGCGGCGGCGGGGGCTGCTCGCTCTTGCGGTCCCAGCCGGACTCCGCCGAGGTGAGCCAGTCGCGGACGTACTGCTTGTCGTACGACGGCTGCGCGCGGCCCGGCTGCCACTGGTCGGCCGGCCAGAAGCGGGAGGAGTCGGGGGTGAGCACCTCGTCCGCGACGACGAGGGTCTCCCCGTCGAAGCCGAACTCGAACTTCGTGTCGGCGAGGATGATTCCCCGTGCCCGGGCGATGTCGCGGGCCCGGCCGTAGATGGCGAGGGTCGCCTGGCGCAGCTGGGCGGCGGTGTCGGCGCCGACCTGGCGCACGACCTCCTCGTAGGAGACGTTCTCGTCGTGCTCTCCGACGGCGGCCTTGGTGGCCGGGGTGAAGATCGGGGCGGGCAGCTCGGAGCCGTCGACGAGGCCCTCGGGGAGGGCGAGGCCGCAGACGGTGCGGGAGTCGTTGTACTCGACCAGGCCGGAGCCCGTGAGGTAGCCGCGCGCCACGCACTCCACGGGGGCCATCTGCAGGGACTTGCAGACGAGGGCGCGGCCGGCCCAGTCGGCGGGGGCGCCGGCGGGCAGCTCGGTGCTCAGTACATGGTTGGGGACCAGGTCGGCGAACTGGTCGAACCACCACAGGGAGAGCTGGGTGAGGACGCGGCCCTTGTCGGGGATCTCGGTCGGCAGCACCCAGTCGAAGGCGGAGATGCGGTCGCTGGCGACCATCACGAGGTCGCCCGCCTCGTTCTGGTACAGCTCGCGCACCTTGCCGGTGTGCAGATGCACCAGACCCGGGACCTGGATCGGCTCGGGCTTTTCGACGAATCCGGACACGGTTCCTCCCCGTGGTTCTGTCCAAGTGCGTCGATTGTCCCGTACGAGGACGGCTGCTCGAGGACGGGGGGTCACTCGCGTTTGCAGATGCGGTCCAGGAGGTTTGCTGTGGCGCGCTGGACTCGTGGGTCCACGTGGCCCGGTCGGTCCAGGGCCGGGGACCAGGCGAAGGTTCCGGCCGCGAAGACCAGGGCGCCGGAGGGGGCGCGGTAGAGGGAGGTCTCCTGGTGGCGCAGGACGCCGTCGCCGTCGGTGTACGGAGAGTGGGCGAGCAGGATGCGCTCCTCGTGCTCGGGGAGCGGGGCGCGTGGGAAGTATCGGTCGGCCTCGCCCGCGACCAGGCCCTCGATCTCGTCGCCCTCGTGTGCGCCGGTCGCCTCCCACAGCCAGTGCCCGGCGTTGCGCACGATCAGCGGGTGGGGCTCGGGGACGCGGCCCGCGTACTGGATGCCCACCAGCTGCTGCTCGGGGCGGTCGACCTCCCGCCAGAGGAGCGGCTTGCCGGGGCCCTTGCGTTTACGGCAGGTGAGTAACCGGTCGGGGACGCCGGAGGGCGAGGGGCCGAGCTCCACCTGCCAGTACATGCTGTTCGCGGACAGGAACACGAGCGACGTGCCGTTCTCCACGGCGAGCTCCGCGCCCCGGCGCATGGCGTTCGACCAGTACTCGTCGTGGCCGGGGAAGACCAGGCCCCGGTAGCGGGTGGCGTCGACGCGGCCGGCGTGCAGGTCGCGGGCGTCGGCGTAGGCGAGGTCGTAGCCGTAGCGTTCGGCCCAGCGGATGAAGTCGTAGGCGTGGCCGACGTGGAGCGGGAGGCCGGCGCCCGCGTACGGCCGGTCGAAGGAGACCGTGGTCGCGGCGTCGGCCTCGCCGAGGAGGCGGCCGTTCTCGTCCCAGGCGTGGTAGAGGCTGGCGCCGATGCGGCCGTCCTCCGGATAGAGGTTGTAGGCCTGCCAGGTGATGTCGGGGAGCAGCAGGAGCAAGTCTGCGGGGCGGTTGTCGCGGACCGTGAAGGGGATGTGGGAGCGGTAGCCGTCGGCGGTGGTGAGCACGGCGACGTACGCGCCGAGGCTCCAGTACGACGGGATCTGCATCCGCCAGGACAGCCACCAGTGGTGGCAGGAGACCGTGCGGTCGGCGGTCAGCGGCTGGGGCTGGACGATGCCGGACAGGCGCGGGCTGGTGGTGACCTTGGCGGCGCCGTCACCGCCGTAGTGGCCGATGCGGTAGATGTCGACGCTGAATTCCTGGGGCGGGTCGACGGTGACGTGGAAGTCGACGGCCTCGCCGGGGGCGACCGCGCCGGTGGAGACGAAGCCCTTGATCTGGCGGCGGACGTCGTCGGCCGAGCGGGGGCCTCCGGCGGCCCGCGGGGCTGGGATCCTGGGAGCTTCGGGCGAGTGGTCCGCTGGGTTCGGGTCCATCTGGTCCACGTACCAGGGGACGACTTGGCCGGTGTCGCCGAAGTACGTCTCGGTGCCGCGCAGCCAGGGGACGGGGCCCTGGCCGAAGGGGTCCGTCACGGCGTGCGCCAACGCTCCCGACTCCCAGCGGCGGATCTGCTCCGACCCCATGTTTGCTCCCCTCCCTCGTGCCCCTGTGTGCCTCGTACGTGCGTGGCCTATGTCGCAAGCCTTTGCCATGTGCGCGATCGGTCCCAGCACATCACATAACGCACGCAGGCTGTCACTATTCGTTGCGAATTGACCGAAAGTGGAACCGGGTTGTCCGGTCAGAGGGAGGTCATACCGGGCGCATCAGAGGAGCTGATCAGGCGCGGTGATCAGACGAGCCGTACCGGCTTCTCCGGGCGTATCCCCAGCTCGACCATCCAGGCTCGCAGCGGGGTCGGGTCGCCGTCCTCTATCAGGCTGAGGACCCGGGGAGCCAGGTCGGTGGTCCTCTCACCGTTGACCAGGAGGGAGGGGCCGTCGAGCCAGTCCAGGCCCGGGGTGGCGCCGGCGGTGTCCATCGCTGCGCAGCACACCATCGCCGTGACGTGGTCGGCGAGGAGTTCACGCGGGGTGCGTGGGGGCTGGAGCGGGAATAGGGGGAGCGTCCCGTCGTCCCAGAGAGCGGTTTCGGGGCTGCCCTGGCCGGGGGCGGGCGGGGCATCGGCACCCTGCGGCGCGGAGGCGGCTTCCTCACGGGCGAGCTCGGCGGTGAGACGGGCGGCCAGGGCGGCGCTGCGGGGGTTGGGCGGGGGTGGCTCGTCGTCTTCTAGCTCATCGGTGGGGGTGTAGGGGGAGGTGGGGGTGTAGGGGGAAGTGGGGGCTGGGGTTGAGGTGGCGGCGTCGGGGGCCGGGGTGGTGGGGGCGAGGGGAGCTGGGGGGGCGCTGTGCGGCTCGGTGGACGTCGCGGGGTCGCCGTGCGGCTCGGCGGGCGTCACGGGGTCGCCGTGCGGCTCGGCGGGCGTCACGGGGTCGCTGTGCAGCTCGGCGGACGCGGCGGACGGCTCGACGGACCCAGCGGACGGCTCTGCGGGCCCTACGGGCTCGCTGTGCGGCTCGGCGGGCTCGCCGTGCGGCTCGGCGGACGCGGCGTGCGGCTCTGCGGAGGACGCGGCGGACGCGGCGGACGCGCCGTGGAACTCTGCGGGCGCTGCGGGCTCCCCGTGCGACTCGCCCGGCGCGGCCGACGCTGCCTGCCGCTCGACGGACGGCGCGGACTCCCCGTTCGTCTCGGCCGACGCGGCGGGCTCGGTGTGGAGCTCGGTCATCGCGGGCGACCCGCTGTGCGGCTCGGTGGGCGAGCTGGGATGCGGGGAGCCCGTGAGGTGGTCCAGGACTCGGGAGAGGGTGGGGCCGTCGTTGTCCGAGGGGGAGTGCTGCGGGGCTGTGGGGTCCGAGGGGGCGGGGTCGTCCTGGCAGCGGCGTACGCCGAGGTTGTCGAGGGCGCGGTGGAGGCGCGCGGCGTCGGTGCGCCACTTTCGGTCGACGACCTCCTCCGGATACTCCTGCCAGTCGACCGGGGACCAGTCGGAGCCGGTCTCGGCGGGCCCGCCGTGGAAGAGGCGGGCGGCCAGGAGCGAGGCGGCCTCGTCGATCGCGCCGGGCTCTTCGAGCAGGTCGCAGGCTGGACGCTCGCCCAGCCGGGAGGCGAACCCCTCGGCCAGCCGGTCCCGACGGGACAGCTCGGTCAGCGCGGCCACGACGCCCGCGTCCAGCCGGGAGGGCCAGCGGCCCATCCGCCAGGCGGGAAGTGCGACGCGTGTGAGCAGCCGGTCCCAGCCCGCGTACGCCAGGCCCACCTGCTCCTGGGCGACGATCCGCAGCCCGTAATCCACAGCCTGTGCACGCTCGGCGGCCGCGGCGGCCACGCCCCGCTCCATCTCGGCCGCGTGCCCCCGACAGCTGCGCAGCAACAGGCGGGCCACCCAGCCGATCCCCGCGCACCCCGAGCGGAACAGGGGGCAGCGGCCCTGCGTCGAGGCCACGGCCACCGCCGCGTCCAGGCCACGTACGAAGCGGCGGGCGGCGGCTATGTCCGGGTGCGCCGAAGGGCCCGTACCCGCGACGACCGGGGCGAGGACAGCGCGCAGCTCACCGACGCGCATCCACCACAGGAACGGGGAGCCTATGACGAGGACGGGCGCGGCCGTCGTACGCCGATGGGAGTGGCGCCCCGCCGCCACCTCGTCGCGGCCCTCGGGCGGGGGCGGGCCGTGGGCGCGGTGGGTGCGGTCCTCCAGCCAGCTGTCACAGTCCGGGGTGAGCGCCACGGCCGAGGGGGCGGGCACGTCGAGGCGGTCGGCCAGGTCACGCACCAGGCGGTACAGATCGGGTGCCGCCTGTTCCGAGATCGGCACCGTGGGGCTCACCGCGGGTCGGGAGCGGGCGACGACCAGGGCGATGACGCCGGCCGCGACCAGCACGACGACCGCCACCACGGACACCGCCCAGCGGGCCGCGTCCCAGCCCGGGCCGACGAGGTGGCCGGTGGAACCGCCGGCGAGCAGGATCACGGCGGCGGCCGCGGGCAACACGGCGACGGCCAGCGCGCGGCTGCGGATGCGCAGCACGGCGAGGGCCCGGACGCGCGCTGCCTGTGCCCCCGCTTCCATCCCGATGCCGGTCACGACCCGACCTCACCCCCCTGCCGTCCTGGCGCTTTCCGCTGCGCTTTCCTGGCGTTGCTCACTCCCCCACTGTGGCACCCACGACTGACATCGCAATGCCGGTGGGCCAAGTGCCGGAATGCTTGCGCCGCACCCTAGTTGGGGCTTCGGCCCACGTCAGCCGTATGGGCCAGCGGTCACTCGATGGAATGGCTTTGGGGAGAGCTGGATGACGTTGGGCAAGGATCAGGCCCCGAATCCAGAGACGGATCCGGGGCCTGTCGGGTTCATCGGGTGAGCGCTCGCGTTCGGCGCACGCGGGCTCGGCGCACGCGGGCTCGGCGCACGCGGGCTCGGCGCACGCGGGCTCGGTGCGCGCGGGCTGGGTGCGCATGTGGGCACGGTGCGCGCCCGCGATGCCGGCCACGCGCCCCGGCCCTACTGCGAGGCCGCCGCCTTCGCCGCGATGTCCGTGCGGTGCTGGGAGCCGTCCAGGCGGATGCGCTCGACCGCGCGGTACGCCCGGTCGCGGGCCTGCGTCAGGTCCTCGCCGGTCGCGGTGACGGAGAGGACGCGGCCGCCGGCGCTGACGACGGCGTCACCGTCGCGCTTGGTCCCGGCGTGCAGGACGTACGCGTGCGGGGCGTCCTCGGCGGCCACCTCGTCGAGGCCGGTGATCGGGTCGCCGGTGCGCGGGGTGCCGGGGTAGTTGTGCGAGGCGACGACGACGGTGACGGCCGCGTCGTCGCTCCAGCGCAGGGGCTCCAGGTGCGCGAGGTTGCCACTGGCGGCCGCCATCAGGAGACCGGCGAGCGGGGTCCGGAGGCGTGCCAGGACGACCTGGGTCTCCGGGTCGCCGAAGCGGGCGTTGAACTCGATGACGCGGACGCCCCGGCTGGTGATCGCGAGGCCGGCGTAGAGCAGGCCGGAGAAGGGGGTGCCGCGGCGGCGCATCTCGTCGACGGTCGGCTGCAGGACGGTCTCCAGGACCTCCTCGACCAGCTTCGGGTCGGCCCAGGGCAGCGGCGAGTACGCGCCCATGCCGCCCGTGTTCGGGCCCTCGTCGCCGTCGAGGGCGCGCTTGAAGTCCTGGGCGGGCTGGAGCGGGACGACCGTCTCGCCGTCGGTGACCGCGAAGAGGGAGACCTCCGGGCCGTCGAGGAACTCCTCGATGACGACGCGTTCGCAGGCGGCGGCGTGCGCGGCGGCGGCGTCGAGGTCGTCGGTCACGACGACACCCTTGCCGGCTGCGAGGCCGTCGTCCTTCACGACGTACGGGGCGCCGAAGGCGTCGAGGGCCTCGGCGACCTCCTCCGGGGTCGTACAGACGTAGGAGCGGGCGGTGGGCACGGAGGCCGCTGCCATCACGTCCTTGGCGAACGCCTTGGAGCCCTCGAGCTGCGCGGCCTGGCCGGACGGACCGAAGACCGGGATACCCGCCTCGCGCACGGCGTCGGCGACCCCGGCGACGAGAGGTGCCTCCGGGCCCACGACCACGAGCTCGGCGCCGAGTTCCGTGGCGAGTTCGGACACGGCCTTGCCGTCGAGCGCGTCGACCTGGTGCAGCTCGGCGACCTCGGCGATGCCGGCGTTGCCGGGAGCGCAGTGCAGCGCGGTGACGGCGGGGTCGAGGGACAGGGAGCGGCACAGGGCGTGTTCGCGGGCGCCGCTGCCGATGACGAGGACCTTCACGGGGGTCAGCCTAACGGCAGGAAGGGGAATGGGTTTGTGCGGGCTTCTCAAGGGCCGGGGGTGGAGGGATTGTGGGTTCCTCCAAAGCGGCTTCCCCTTGACTACTCGTTCGTGAACTCCTCCACCACCGTCGCCCCCAGCTCCCGCACGATCAGGTCGTACCCGGAGAGGGCCGACTCGTTCAGGTCGGGATCGTCGTCCTCGGGGATGTCGTCCTCGATGGAGACGGACGGCGGCGGCTCGGGCGCGGCGGACGGGCGGGACGCCGGAGCGGGGTTAGACGTGTGGGCGGGGGCGGGAGTCGGCGCTGAGCCCGGCGACGTGGAGGAGGCGGACGTGAACTGGGCCGACGCCGGGCGCGGGGCGGCCGTACCGCCTCCGCCCGAGCTCCCGTAACCACCGCCCGAGCCGCCGTAACCGCCCGAGGCGCCCTGGCCGCCGTAGCCACCCTGGCCGCCGCCCGCGGCTCCTTGCCCACCCTGGCCACCCTGGGCGCCGTAGCCGCCGGGGGCGCCGCCTCCGCCGTAGCCGCCGGTCGACGGGGGCGCGGAGCCGCCCGAGGGGTCGACGATCGCCTCGATCTTCCAGTGGACGTTGAACTGCTCGGCCAGCGCCTGCCGCAGTACGTCCTCGCTGCCGCTGCCCGCGAAGTTGTCACGGGCGCCGGCGTTGACGAAGCCGAGCTGGAGGGTGGTGCCGTCGAAGCCGGCGACCTGGGCGTTCTGGCTGAGCAGGATCCAGGTGAACCGGCGGCGGTTCTTCACCGCCTCCAGGATGTTCGGCCAGAGCATGCGCGGGTCGAGGCCACCGGCAGGGGGTGCGTACGAGGCGGCAGCGGCCGGAGCAGGGGCGGCCTGCGGGGTTGCCGGGGGCGCGGCCGGGGCGGAGGAGGCGGGCGCGGCGGGGGTGGGCGTAGCGGCAGGTCGGCCGCCACCCGCGGGCGTCGCCGTGGGCCAGCCTCCGGGTCGCCGACCGCTGCCGGCACCGGCGGCGGTGGGCCAGGCGCCGGGGGCGGACGCGGGGGCGGGCTGGGACGGTCCGGAACCTGCGCCGGGGCCGCCCTGATCCGCCGGCGCGGAGGCGGCGGCGGTGTCCATCCCGGCGGAGGCCGGGGCGGGGGCGGGCGTCTGTACCGAGCCGGGACCGGGAGCCTGCTCGGGCCCGGAGGCCGGAGCGGGGGCCGGGTCGGCAGCCGGAGCCTGGCCGGGCCCCGGAGCAGGACCTGCAGCGGGAGCCGGAGCGGGGGCCTGGCCGGACCCCGGAGCAGGACCTGCGGCGGGAGCCGGAGCGGGAGCCGAGGGCTGACCCGCCGCCGCTCCCGGCGCACCGGACGAAGCGGGACCCGAAGCACGCACCGCGGCCCGAGCAGCGGCCGCGCCGCCCCCCGGCGGGATCTGCGCACCGGTGCCCGGCGCACTCCCCTGCGTCACTCCCCCCTGCACCACTCCCCCGTGCCCATGCGCCTCGGGACCCGGCACGTACCCCATGGCAGGCATCGCGCCGCCCGCGCCGCTCGCGCCGCCCGCCGAGAAGTTCACGCCGCGCTCGAGCCGGTCGAGGCGGGCCATGACGGAACGTTCGTCGCCGTAGGCAGCGGGGAGCATCACGCGCGCGCAGATCAGCTCGAGCTGGAGGCGAGGAGAGGTGGCTCCCCGCATCTCGGTCAGCCCCTCGTTGACGAGGTCGGCGGCGCGGCTGAGCTCGGCGGCGCCGAAGACGCCCGCCTGGGCCTGCATCCGCTCCAGTACGTCGGCCGGGGCGTCGATGAGCCCCTTCTCCACGGCATCCGGGACGGCGGCGATGATCACCAGATCCCGCAGCCGCTCCAGCAGGTCGGCGACGAATCGCCGAGGGTCGTTGCCGCCCTCGATCACCCGGTCCACGACCTCGAAGGCGACGGACCCGTCACCGGTGGCGAAGGCCTCGACCACGGAGTCGAGCAGCGAGCCGTCCGTGTAGCCGAGGAGGGAGGTCGCCATGGCATACGTCACACCGTCCGCGCCCGCGCCGGCGAGGAGCTGGTCCATGACGGACATGGAGTCACGCACGGATCCGGCACCGGCCCGCACGACGAGCGGCAGCACACCCTCCTCGACGGGGATGTCCTCCTTCTGACACACCTCGCCCAGGTACTCCCGCAGGGTCCCGGGCGGCACGAGCCGGAACGGATAGTGATGGGTCCGCGACCGAATGGTCCCGATGACCTTCTCCGGCTCGGTCGTGGCGAAGATGAACTTGAGATGCTCCGGCGGCTCCTCGACGACCTTGAGCAGCGCGTTGAAGCCTGCCGACGTGACCATGTGGGCCTCGTCGATGATGTAGATCTTGTACCGGCTGCGGGCGGGCCCGAAGAAGGCCTTTTCGCGCAGGTCACGGGCGTCGTCCACACCACCGTGCGAGGCGGCGTCGATCTCGATGACGTCGATGGACCCGGGTCCGTTCCGTGCGAGGTCCTTGCACGATTCGCACTCACCGCACGGCGTGGGCGTGGGACCTTGCTCACAGTTCAGACAGCGGGCCAGGATGCGCGCGCTGGTCGTCTTGCCACATCCACGCGGACCGCTGAACAGGTACGCGTGATTGACCCGGTTGTTCCGCAGCGCCTGCTGCAACGGGTCGGTGACATGCTCCTGCCCGATGACCTCGGCGAACGACTCCGGGCGATAGCGGCGGTACAGCGCGAGAGACGACACGCCTACGAGGTTATAGGCGCCCACTGACAAAGCGGACCGCACACGCAAACGCCCCCCACGCACCCGCCAGAGCCAACCTACCCTTGCTGCCTTCCGGCCCTGGGGGAGTTCAGTCAGATAGCGCCGCGTGAGGGGCTGCCCAAACAGTACCCGATGGCAGGGGGCGGGAACGAGTTCGCGAGCACTCCTCTCGGTCATGTAATGTTTCCGGCGGAGGATTCGCCTAGAGGCCTAGGGCGCACGCTTGGAAAGCGTGTTGGGGGCAACCCCTCACGAGTTCGAATCTCGTATCCTCCGCCAGTGCCTCACCGGGCACGATGTCGAAGGGCCCCACCGTTCGCGGTGGGGCCCTTCGACATTGTCCGTCTCAGTTTCCGTCTCAGTTCGCGTCCGGGAGCTCCCAGAGCGCATCGCCGACTTGTTGAGCGACTTTTCGGAGCATGGTCCCGGTCACGTGCATGTACCGAGCGCGCATCCGGGCCGCTCCCGGGCTCCCAACCCATGATCGGTCAATCACGACGTCGGGGACGCCGAAGATCAGGAGGACGGTCGTGGCGGCGTGGCGAGCGTCATGGAGACGGCCGTCGCGGACGCCGGCGTCCCGCAGGAGCCGCTTCCAGATGTGGAAGTCGGTCTCGGAGCTGAGAGGGCCGCCGGTCGGCGAGGCGAAGACGTTCCCCTTCCCTGCGGCCTGCCTCCTGTTCTGCGCCCCGACTGGCCGCGCCCGGCGGCGCGCTCGGCGACTGCGGGCAGGACGTGGGAGACACCCTCCGTGGCCGGGGCGGTCGGCTCCACGGCTCTTAGGGAAGGATGAGCGTTCTCACCGAAGGCTGGGGTCAGGTCCGACGGCGTCGGTAGCCGTGTCGGCGATACCGGTGGAGGCGAGGTAGGCCTCGGCCTTCTTGGCCACGTTGCGCGGCCGTCAGCCCGATGACATAAGGGGCGTTGCACCAGGCAGGGGGCAGGGGCTCTCCGCCCATGCCGTACCCGAAGGCGAATGGCAGTCGCCAGATGCCGACGGGCAGTACGACCAGTGGGATGGCGTGCGCGACGCGCTCCGCCCAGGCGGGCACGCTGCGCTGTGCAAGGCCCGTCGCTTCGGGGTCCAGGGGGGCGTGGGGGTGCCTTGTTGTCGTCGTGCACCCAGCCTGCCGGGGCGCATGACGACGCGGATCATCTCCGAGGCTGACCTTGTCCCCGCCCTCAGTGGAGCAAGGTTCAACCTCCGAGGTGATGAGGGCGGAATTTCGCGGCTTGGGGTAGCGACCAACCCGCTTGAAAGCAGATGGTATCGACGGCAATGGTATCGATGGCGATAGTATCTCTGTCGATACTATTGCTCCATCAGGAGGCCGGATGCGCCGTTTCATCGGGCGGGACCGTGAACTGAGCGTGCTCGGCAACGCCTTGCAGGCGGTTCAGGATGCCGTCGGGTCGGCGAAACCGGGTCAGTGCATCCTCATGCGGGGAAGGCGGCGGGTGGGTAAGTCCAGCCTCGTCGAGGAGTTCCTCCGGCGCACCGAAACGCCGTACCTCTTCTTCACCGCGGCGGGCGGCACGGCGGAGGACGAGCTGACGGAGTTGCTCGACGCTGTCGCCAGGTCCACCCTGCCGGAGCGGGGACTGTTCTCAGAGGAAACCCCGGAGCAGTGGAACGCGGCATTCAGGCTGCTCGCGGACATCCTGCCCGACGACACCCCGAGCGTTGTCGTCGTCGACGAGGTTCCGTATCTCATGGACCGCATCGACGCCTTCGAGGGCATGCTCCAGCGGGCATGGGACCGCCTGCTCAGCCGCAAGCCGGTGCTCCTCCTCCTGGTCGGATCCGACCTGTCGATGATGGAGGCGCTGAACAGCTACGACCGCCCCTTCCATCAGCGAGGCCGGGAGATGGTCGTGGGGCCACTGAACCCGGCCGACCTCGGCGAAATGCTCAACCTGTCGCCGGCGGTCGCCTTCGACGCCGCCCTGATCACGGGCGGTCTTCCGCTGATCTGTGCGGAGTGGCGGGCCGGAGCGGATGTCTGGGAGTTCCTCCGCGACTCGCTGGACAACCCGATCTCGGCGCTGCTGGTCTCCGCCGAGCGGTCACTGGCCGCGGAGTTTCCGCCGCAGGCGATGAGCAGGGAAGTCCTGCGGGCCATCGGAAGCGGGGAGCGCACCTTCACCAACATCGCGCGCGCCGCGGGCGGCATCGCCCACACCACTCTCACCCGGGCCACCGATGTCCTGACCGAGAAGCGGGTGGTGGCAGCCGAGCTGCCCCTGTCACTGCGGCCGTCGAAGGAACGCCGCTATCGCGTGGCCGACCCTTACCTTCGGTTCTGGCTCGCGTTTCTGGACCCGCACATGGCGGAGATCGAACGAATGCGGGGAGATCTCACCCTGAGCCGCATCAAGGAGCAGTGGACGAGTTGGCGGGGCCGCGCGATCGAACCCCTCGTCCGGGAGTCCCTCGCCCGTCTCCTGCCGGACGGGCTCCTGCCCTCCGCCCCGGCGATCGGCGGGTACTGGACCCGCAGCAACGACGTCGAAATCGACCTGGTGGGCGCCGACCGGCAGCCGGTGGCCAAGCAGTTGCTCTTTCTCGGCTCGGTCAAGTGGCTGGAGAACTCCGCCTTCGACAGCCACGACCTCGCCGCACTGCAGAAGCACCGGGCAGCGATCACCGATGAGCCGGTACCGCTCGTGGCCGTCTCCCGCAGCGGGGTCGGTTGTTCCGGCCTTCAGGCGGAGTACGGCCCCGAGGAACTGCTCAGCGCTTGGCGCAGGGCGTGAGCAGAAACTGAGCCCTGGTTGCAGTTCTCGTTGCAGTTCTGGCTGCATTCGCCGGTGCCCAGTTCCAGCAGCGTCCGCCACCTGCCCTCAGCTCCACTCCGCCGCAGGTCAGGACTCTCCTGATCACCCCCGAACCCCGTGTCCTCCGCCAGTGCCTCGACGTTGTCCGTCTCGACTTCCGTCGCGATGCACGCTGCCGACGGCGTTCTCGAGATGACTCTGATACCGAACGGCGACGTAGGCGGACACACACAAGACGCATACTTGGTGCAATGACAAGGCCTGCGGCACCGAAGCGTCATCTGCCCACCAGCCCCTTCAAGCCCCCGCCCGCACCGGCTCCCCGGCGCTTCGCCGTGGGTGACCAGGTCACACACGACATGTACGGCCTCGGCCGGGTGATCGACATCGAGGATGGAATCGCCGTGCTCGTGGATTTCGGCTCGGCGCACATGCGGATCCCCAGCCCGTACTCCAAGATGACCAAGCTGTAGGACCGCTGCGCGCGGTCCCGGCACCACAGGCTCCCTCAGGGAGCCTGTACCGAAAGGAACACCTCTCATCGACCTGACCTCTCTGTTCTCCGCTCCGGAAGGGCGCCCTCGCTGTTCCACTGCAGCGTCGCCGCCTCCGACGACAAGCCCCTTCCAGGCCCCGGACTTCGGGGAGGACGAGACCTTCCTGCTCGAGGATGCGCAGGAGCTCACGCGAGACACGCGATCGGTGCGGCCCAAGGCACTCCGCTCCCACGAGTGAAAACCGGCTGACAGGGGAACGCGCCGCCACCGCGTGGCCGACCCCTGCCTACGGTTCCGGCTCGCCTTCCTGGGTCCGCACAGGGCGGAGATCCAGCGGATGCGGGGAGATCTCACTCTGCGCCGGATCAAGCAGCGGCGGACGAGCTGGCGGGGCCGCGCGATCGAACCCCTGGTCCGGGAGTCCCTCGCCCGTCTCCTGCCGGACGGGCTCCTGCCCTCCGCCCCGGCGATCGGCGGGTACTGGACCCGCAGCAACGACGTCGGAATCGACCTGGTGGGCGCCGACCGGCACCCCGTGGCCGAGGAGTTCCTCTCCCTCGGCTCGGTCAAGTGGCTGGAGAACTCCCCGTTCGACAGCCACGACCTCGCCATGCTCCAGAAGCACCGCGGCCATCACCGACGAGCCGGTACCGCTCGTCGCGGTCTCCCGCAACGGATCAGCCGCTCCGGACTCCAGGCGGCATACGGCCCCCGAAGACCTGCTCAGCGCCTGGCGCAGGGCATGAGCAGCGCCGTCGGTCGCCGTGAAACGTGAGGTTTTCCCCGCGGCTCGTCAGGGACCTGCGGCGGATGAGCGTCTGTCCTACGAGGTCGGCGCCTCGGTCCGTGTCCCCCACGTCGCGTCGGGTGGAACCGTCGGGATGGCGGAGTCGTCCGGCTCCGCTGACGGCGTCATGGCGGGTGGGGAGGCAGGGCTGGTGGGTGAGGCTGCCGAAGGTGGTTCGGAAGGTACCGGCGAGGGGGCGGTGGACGGGGCCATGGACGGGGCGGAGGTGTCGGTCGAGGGGCTGGGAGAGGGGGTCGAGGGGTCGGACCGGGTAGCCGACGGGGTGGGGCTCGACGGTGACGGCGGGGCCATGGGGACCGTGGGCGTCGTGGGCTTCTCGGGGGCCGTCAGACGGAGCGGCACGGCGACCAGGGCCGCTACCGCGCAGACAAGGCCCGCCCCGGCCGCGGTGCGCAGCAGCCGGCGCCGGAACGCGCCGCGGCGGATCGCCTCGTAGTGGCCGGGCGGCGGCCCGAGATAGGCGGACGAGGGCGGTCGCAGGATGACGGCGAGGGGGTCGTCGGGGTCGAAGTCCGGACCGTCGTCAGGGTGTGTGATCAAGACTTCTCCTCAGGTGGGCGCGGAGCAGTTCGCGAGCCGTGTGAAGGTCGGCCTTGACGGTCCCTTCCTTGCGTCCGGTCAGCACGGACACCTCCCGGATCGGCATGTCAGCGTAGTAGTGCAGCAGGATCGGCACGCGCAGTCGTTCCGGCAGCGACTGCACGAGGAGGCGTACCGAGGGATCCGCCTGTTCCGGCTGCGGCTGTACGGCGGCTTCGGCGGTGGCGCGGTACACGGCCCTGCGTTCGCGCTCCAGCTTGCGCCAGTGGTCCCGGACGAGGTTGGCCGCGGTGACGTAGAGGAAACCGCGGGGCTCCGCCACGGACGTCCAGCGGGCCCAGAGCCGGGTGAAGGCCTCGGAGGCGATCTCGTGGGCCGTCTCGTCGTCGTCGACGAGACGGCGGCACCAGCCGGCGAGGCGTGGGTAGAGGGCGGCGAACAGCTCGGACGCTGCCTTCTCGCGGGACCGTTTCAACGCTCTCCAGGGTCGTGGGGCACCCGTACGGGGGTGGGGTGAGGGGTGGCGGAGCCAGGGCCTGTCGTTTGGATCACGCCGCAGACGCGGGTCTGGCACGCCCTCCTCCGCCCTGCAGCTGCACGCCCCGGACCCCGCTCACCGGCGCTGACCAGCCGGCGTCGATTCCCTGCGCCCTGATCCAGACGACAGGCCCTAGCTCAGGCCCGCGAAGACGATCACGTTGTCGCGGTAGCCGTCACCGGTACGGGGCCCACCACAGGTGATGAGCCGCAGCTCCGGGCGGTTCACGTCCCCGTAGACCTCCCGTGTGGGGAAGTCCGCCTTGGCGACGGTCCGTACGGTGTGGACGGTGAACTCCGCCGTCGTGCCGTTCCCCAGGCGCGCCACGATCCGGTCGCCCCGCCGCAGTCGGGCGAGGTCGTGGAAGACGCCGTCCCCGTAGGCGCCGACGGTGGCGTGGCCGAGGATCACCGACGGGCCGACCTGGCCCGGTGTCGGCGAGTGCCCGTACCAGCCGGCCCGGTCGTGCGCCGTGATCGGGGGCACCTGCACGCTGCCGTCCGGGGCGAGGCCCAGCCGCATGACCGGGGTGTCGACCCCGATGGCGGGGATCCGCAGCCGGACCGGGACCGAACGCGCGAGGGCGTGGGCCGCGTTCGGGGAGGGCCGCGAAGGGGATGGCGTACCGGCGCCGGTGCGCGGGCCGGTCGAGGGCCGGCCGGACTGGCCCGACTCGCCGGAATGGCCGGTGCCGCAGCCCGCCAGCAGCGTGGCCATCGCCGCGGTGAGACAGGCGCGCCTGGAGAGCGGGGTCATGCTCCGGTCGCCCGCCGGCGCCGTACGACGAAGACGGTCGCACCGCCGACGAGGAGGACCGCGGCGGCGCCCCCGCCGATCACACCGCCCTGGCCGCCGTCGCCTCCGGAGTCCGCCGCCACGACGCCGGTGTCGGGGGCGCCGCTCGGTACGACGCTGACCTGGCTGCCCTCGGACGGCGCGACGGTCGGCTCAGCGCCACCCTGGCCCTCGGAGGGCTCGCTGGTCGGGGCCTCGCTCGCCGTGGCCGTCGGTACGGGTGTCGCGCCCTCACTCGGCGGGAGCGTGGGTTCGGCGCTCGGGACCGCGGTCGCCGGGACCGTCGGGACCGGGGACGGCTCGTCCGCCAGCGCGGGCGCGGTGCTCGCCAGTACGGCGGTGCACGCGAGTGCCACGGCACTGAGGATGGTTCGGCGCATCTGTCGCTCTCCTTGGTCGGTCAGCCCGGCCGGTGGCCCGCGGGCTGGGTTGCGAATCGAGAGGAGAGACGAGGGGGCGGCGGGGTGGGTTGTAAAGAGATGGCAAAGTCGCGGGAGGCGGTGCTCGCCGCTCCGCGGACGTCGGTGAACGGTGTTCCGGCAGGCGGTGCTCGCCGCTCCGCGGACGTCGGTGAACGGTGTTCGGGGAGGCGGAGGTGTCGGCCCGTCCCGGCGTCAGTCCTCGATGCGGACCTGCTTGGTCTCGCTCACCTGGTCCACGTCCGACACCCGCACCGTCACCTTCATGTCCCAGGTGCCGGCGATGGGCAGGTTGAAGGAGTCCGCGACCCAGTAGCCGCCCCGGTCGGTGACGCGGGTGTCGAGGGGACCGATCTTCTGGCTGGGGAGGGTGAACGTGATGCGAAGTTCGGGGACGACGGCCACGCTTCCGTCGAGGCCGAAGACGAGGGCCTCCACCTCGTTGTCCCCGGCCCGGTTGGACTGGAGGGTGACCTGGACGCGGCCGCGCGCCGAGCCGACCTCGAAGGGGACGTCGGTGACGGAGGCGGCGGTCACCGCGCTGGAGCCCGACGACCCCGACGATGTGGACGCCTCGGCCGCCGCGCGACCGGGGAGGGTGTTCGTCAGTACGGTCGTGATCATCAGCACCAGGACCGAGATGGCGACCTCGACCAGCACCGAGCGGCGCAGCGCCTTGCGGTGCGCGTCCTCCGGGTCGGCCCGCTCAAGGGCCTTGGCGGCGCCGGGGGCGTCCTCCCTGCCCTCGGGCTCCGCCGGTCCCCCCACCTGCGCGGGCACCCGCTCCTTCACCGCCACCTCGGCCTCCTTCTCCGTCTCCGTCTCCGCCGTCACCAGCCGAGCCGTCCAGCGCCGTGAGTAGCCCGCCGCCGCCAGCAACAGCGTCACGGCCGCCAGCTTGACGAGCAGGATGCGGCCGTACGGCGTCCCCGTCAGCGCGTTCCAGGAGCCGAGGCCGCGCCAGGACTGGTAGACGCCGGTGACCGCCAGGACGATCACGGAGGCGAAGGCCAGCCGGGAGAAGCGGGCGAGGGTGAGCGCGGGGAGCGGGCCGCGGTGGAGCAGGGTGAGCAGCGCCGTCAGACCGCCCAGCCAGGCCGCCGTCGCCAGCAGGTGCAGCACGGAGGACGTCATCGCCACCGGCACCTGGATCCCGGCCGACGCGTGCTCCGCCGACGCCCAGGTCAGCGCCAGGCCGACGGCGACGACGGCGCCCGCGCCCAGGGTCACCCGGTCGGGCCGTTCCTGCTTCCGGGCGCGCAGGAGCAGTACGGCCGCGCACAGCAACAGCAGCAGGCGGGCCAACAGGGCCAGGCCCGGACGGGTCGTCAGGGTGCGGCTCAGGGCGGACGGGTCGAACACGGTCGCAGGGCCGGTGCCGGACTCGTAGGGCGCGCGCAGCAGGAGGAGTGCGACGGTGGAGACCAGCAGCGTCCACCAGCCGACCACGAGCGTCCTGCGCAGGCGGCCCGGCTCGGGCGGGCGGCAGACGGCGAGGAAGACGGCCGTGCCGACGAGCAGCGCCGCCGCGCCGTACGCGAGGTAGCGGGCGAGGTCGTAGAGGCTGCCGGTGGCCGGGTTCTCGACGGGGCCGGTGCTGATCGCGGCCGGGGTCGGGGAGGGCTTGCCGACGGAGTAGGTGAAGGCGCCGGAGACCGGGTGGCTGTCCGCGGACACCACTCGCCAGGCCACGACATACGTACCCTCGGTGGCCTTCGCGGGCAGGCTGACCTGCACGGTGTCCGACCTGCCCGAGGCGTGCCGGGCCTCGCCCTCGTCGACCCGGCGGTTGTCGGGGTCGAGGACGCGCAGGGAGTCGTCGAGCAGGCCCACGGACTCGGTGAAGGTCAAGGTGAGGGAGCGGGGTGCCGTCTTGAGGACGGCTCCGTCGGCGGGGTCGGTGTCACGGAGGGCGGCGTGGGCCGACGCCGGTCCCGCGCCACCGAGGACGAGCAGGACCAGCATGGCGCCCAGCAGCACCAGCCCTTGAAGCCGCCGTGTTCCGTCTCGTCGCCCGCCATGGCGCTCTTCGTCCACGTCACTACTCCGTCTTCGGACTCGCCGCTCGGGGATACATACGGTTGCGAGCCCACCGGTGCTCACTTCAGGCCCGAGGTGACACGTCTCACCAGGTCGGCCGCGCCGACACCCCGCCGTCGATCACCAGATCCTGCCCGGTGATCCAGGACGCGAGCGGCGAGGCCAGAAACACGCACGCGTCGCCCACGTCCTCCGGCCGGCCGAGCCGGTCCAACGCGACCGCCCGCCGCCACCGCGTCACGCCCTCCGGCCAGGCCTCCGCCAGTCCCTCACGGTCGATCAAACCGGGCGAGACCGTGTTGACGCGGATGCCGTACCGGCCGTACTCCAGCGCCGCGGACCGGGCGTGCATCACGACCGCCGCCTTCGACGCGGCGTAGTGGGCGTGCCCCTCTGCGGGCAACCGGGCCTCGACGGAGGCGATATGGGTGACCGTGCCGCCGCCGTCCTGTTCCCGCATGATCTCGGCGGCCGCCTGGGTGCAGGCGAAGACGCTGGTCAGGTTGGTGTCCACGACCTCCCGCCACTGGGCCGCGGACATCTCCGGGAGCGGACTCACCGGCTGGACGCCCGCGTTGTTGACGAGGGTCGTCAGCCGGCCGCCGCCCCACTCGGCGGCCTCGCGGACCAGTCGGCGGCACTCGTCCTCGTCGGTCAGCTCGGCGCGCAGGACGACGGCCCGGCCGCCCAGCTCACCGATGAGCGAGGCCACTTCGCGCGCGGAGCCGACGGCCGTACGGCAATGCAGCGCCACGGCGGCGCCCTCCTGCGCGAACCGCAGCGCGATGCCCCGGCCGATGCCGCCGCCCGCACCCGTGACGAGCGCGGTCAGGCCCGCCAGCAAGCCCGTGCTCCCCGTCCTCATGGACGGCACAGTTGCACGATCCGGGACGCCAGCGCCGGATAACGCGCCGTCAGGTCGGCCGCGTCCCCGTGCTCGTACCCCGCGTCCGTGAACCCCGGCGCCATCGTGCAGCCGAAGAACGTCCACGCGCCGCCCGCCATCACCCGGCCGCCCATCCAGGTACCCGCGGGCACCGTGAACTGTAGGTGCTGGCCTGCCAGGACGTCAGGCCCGAGAACGGCGGTGCGGGAGGTGCCGTCGGGGGCGAGGAGCAGCAGCTCCAGCGGGTCGCCGAGGTAGAAGTGCCAGACCTCGTCGGTGGGCAGGCGGTGCAGGGCGGAGAAGTCGTCCGCGGTCAGCAGGGCCACTATGGCGGTGCCCTCAGGGCGGCCGTCGGCCCGCTCGGGTCCCGCCCAGGTACGGCGGAACAGGCCGCCCTCGCGCGGGATCGGCTCCAGTCGGTAGTGGGCCACGAGGTCCTCGGGAGTCACCCGGGGAAGGCTACATCCCGCCTGAGGAAAGCCAGTTGGGCCCGCTTCTCCGGCAGGTACACGTCCGGCAGGTCGATCTCCGGCAGCGTCACGACCGGGCCCGCCTCGAAGCCCTGGCGCAGGAAGCGGGACACCGCCTTCTCGTTGCCCACGTCCGGGTCCACCACGACCCGGCGCCGGCCCAGTCCCCGCAGGACGTACGAGGCGATGACCGACACCAGCGCCGCCGTCCAGCCCGCACGCGCGCCGTCGGGTCCGGCGGGGGCGAGCAGCAGGTGGACGCCGATGTCACCGTGCTCGACCGGGTAGCACTCGCCGACTCGGTCGGCCTCCGGCTCGTACGTCTGGAGGAGCGCCGCGGGCTCGCCGTCCTTCACGACCAGGTAGGCGTGGTGGGTGTCGAGGGTGTCCATGTGGGCGTAGATCTCGGCGACCTGGTCCCTCGTCAGGCCGTTCATGCCCCAGAAGGAGGCCCGTTCCTCGGCGGCCCAGCGGTGGATCACGTCCGCGTCGGCCTTCGGGTCGAGGGGCAGGACGCGGACGGTACCGAAGCCGTCGAGCACCTGCTCGTGGACGGGGGTGCGCGGGGTGCGCTTGTCAGACATCGGTCTCCTTCGCGGTCTCCTTCGCGGTTTCCTTCGCGGTTTCCATCGCGGTTTCCTTCGCGGTTTCCTTCGCGAGACGGTCCCAGTCGTCGCATACGGGGACGAGCTGCCCCTCCAGCCACAGCGGGAGTTGGTCGTGGTGGTGCGGGTCGCCGGGGTCGCCGGACGCGCCGAACGGCACCACCCAGCGGCTGTCCTCGCGCCGGGCCAGGTCCCACACGTAGCGGGCGGCCGGGCCGCGCGCCGCGAGGTCGGTCCAGCCGGGCACGGCCGAGGTGCACAGCACACAGTCGTGGTCGCCGGAGAGGACCGGGCCCTCGTACGAGGGGTCGGTCAGCGCGCGCCAGGGGGCGAGGCGGTGGGTGTCGCCCCAGCGGGCGGACGGCAGCCCGGCGACCTTCTCGAGGGCCGCGCGGACGACGGCGGGGCGGTCGACGCCGTACAACTCCTCCACTCGCAGGAGATGTTCGAGGGCGAAGCCGATGCGCGGGACGAGGGCGAGCCAGGGGAGGAGGACCTCCGGGTAGGCGGGCGGGGTGGTCAGCGCGGCGAACGCCGGGTGCGCGGCGAGGAGGCGTACGACCGCGCCGCGCACCGCCGCATAGGCGGACGCGTCCCGGCTGTCCGCGTCCATGCGGCGGTCCCAGCGCAGGAGGCGGTCGCGCAGGGCAGCGGCCTCGTCGGACAGGTCGTCGAGGGCGGCGAGGTGGTCGAGGAGGGGCCCGGCGGAGCCGAGGTGGGTGTCCGTGTGGATCGCGGGCATGTCCGCCGCGGACCACTGGCGGCGCTCGTCGAGGAGGGCGCGGATGCGGTCGGCGCGGTGCGGCGGGGCGAACTCGACGCCGAGCGGGGCGGCCGGGCCGCGCTGGTTGGCCATGACCGCGATGCCGTCGGTCAGACCGGCGCGGGGCGTCTCGTGCCAGCCGGTCCACTCGTGGCCGGGCTCCCACGCGGGCACCAGGCGGGTGCGGTTGGCCTCGGCGCGCACCGGCACCCGGCCCGCGACCCGGTGCAGCAGGCCGCCGTCGGTGTCGGCGGCCTGGACGACGTTGACGGGCTCGGCCCAGGCGTCGAAGGCGCGGTCCACGTCGGCGACCCGGCGGGCCCGCAGCAGCGGGAGCAGGGCGCCGAAGCCGAGGTCGGCGGTGACGCGGGGCGGGTAGCGCAGGCTGAGCGCGACCGGGGTGCCGTCGTCGAGTCCTTCCGGGCCACCGGCGATCACCGGTCCGCGCTCGGTCTCGATCACCTCGACCTCGACGGTCTCCTCACCCGCCACCCGGACCAGCTCCGTGTGCCGGGCGGCGCGCCGCCACACCCCGTCGGGGTCGAGGGCCTCGATGCCGGCGCCGGTGCGTCGCAGCCGCTCCCTGTAGAGGTCCTGGTAGTCGGCCATGGCGTTGGTGATGGCCCAGGCGACCGTGCCGGTGTGCCCGAAGTGGGCGATGCCCGGGACGCCGGGGACGGCGAGGCCGATGACGTCGAACTCGGGGCAGGCGAGGTGGATCTGCTGGTAGACGCCGGGGTCCTCGATGAAGCGGTGCGGGTCGCCCGCGATGACGGCCTGTCCGGTGAGCGTGCGCTCCCCGCTCACCAGCCAGCCGTTGCTGCCGGAGGTGCCGGGGCCGTCGGTGGCGAACAGGCCGACCGCCTCGGGGCCCAGGTGGCGTACGGCCTCCTCCCGCCACAGTTTGGCGGGGAACCCGGCGAAGAGGATGTGGGTGGCCAGCCAGACGGCGAGCGGGGTCCAGGGCTCCCAGCGGCCGGGGGCGAGGGCGACGCGATCGAACTCCCGGGTGACATGGAGGCCCTCGTTGACGCCGTCGACGTACGAGCGCACCCACTCCGCCGTCTCCGGGTCCGACTCCCCTAGCGCGGCCCAGCAGCGGCGGGCGGTGTCGTCGAGGCGGGCACGGCGGGCGAACACGTCCCAGGGCACGGCCGCGGCGCCGAGGAAGGACGCCGAGGTGCCCTGGGCGCGGTGCCGCTCGACCTCCAGCTGCCAGGCGCGGTCGTGGGCAGTGACGCGGCCCTGGGCGCGGGCGAGCGCGAGGGGGCTGCCCGCGCGCAGGTGCGGGACGCCCCAGGCGTCTCTGTGGATCTCGGTGGTCACCCTGTGGCCCCTCTATGCTTTAGGTTAGCCTTGCCTAAGTCGACTGTTGCGGAATCGTACGCGAGGGGTGGAGGCGCGATGGCGCAGGGGCGGGGATGGGAGGGCGCGGTCCTCAGGCTGATGCGCGCCAAGGACTTCGAGTTCACCGTGACGGACGCGGAGGATGTCACACCGCACTACCGGCGCCTGCGTCTCACCGACGGCGGCATGCTCGCCGCGACCGGCGTCCACCCCACCATGTGGGTACGGCTCTGGTTCGACAACGCGGGCAAGCCGCACCAGCGGGCGTACACGCTGGTCGACCCCGACCCGGCCACCGGCACCTTCTCCCTGGAGTTCGCCCTCCATGAGGGGTGCGCCAGCGACTGGGCCCGGGCGGCCAAGCCGGGCGACACCATCGAGGCGACGGTCCAGGGCACCGGCTTCCAACGGCCGCAGCCCGCCCCCTCGCACGTCTTCGCGATCGGCGACCCGGCGTCGCTGCCGGCTCTCAACTCCTTGCTGGCGGAGTTCGAGGCCCCGGCGACCGTCTGGTTCGAGGGCACCCCCGACGACCTCCCCCTCCGCGCCGACCCCGCCCGCCACGACCTGCGCCCGGTGCCCCGCCGCGAGGCCGGGGCCCACCTCGTCTCACGCGTACGGGCCGACCTGCCGGACCTGCTGAGGGCCACCCCGGAGCCGTACGTCTGGATCGCCTGCGACACGGCGACGACCCGCGCCCTCTCGTCGTACGTCCGCAAGGAGCTCGGCGTTCCCAAGCAGCGCACGCACGCGCTGGGGTACTGGCGCGCGACCTGATCCCGTACGCGGGATCATCGACGCATGGACGTCACCCTGCACCTCTCCCAGGACCCCGAGGCCGACGAACTCCTCGGACGCTCCCCGCTCGCCGCGCTGGTCGGCATGCTGCTCGACCAGCAGGTGCCGATGGAGTGGGCGTTCAAGGGGCCCCGCACCATCGCCGACCGGCTCGGCTCCTCCGACCTCGACGCGCACGAGATCGCCGCCCAGAGCCCCGAGGCCTTCGCCGCCCTGCTCTCCGAGAAGCCGGCCGTGCACCGCTACCCCGGCTCCATGGCCAAGCGGGTCCAGCAGCTGTGCCAGTACCTCGTCGAGCACTACGACGGTGACGCCGAGGCGGTCTGGCAGGGCGTCGACAACGGGCGAGAGCTGCTGAAGCGTCTGGAGGCCCTCCCCGGCTTCGGCAAGCAGAAGGCACAGATCTTCCTGGCCCTCCTCGGCAAACAGCTCGGCGTGGCCCCCCAGGGCTGGCGCGAGGCCGCCGGCGCCTACGGCGAACCGAAGTCCTTCCGCTCCGTCGCCGACATCACGGGCCCGGACTCCCTGACGAAGGTCCGCGCCCACAAGCAGGAGATGAAGGCGGCGGCGAAGGCGGCGAAGGCGGCGAAGCCCGCCAAGTAGCCGTGGACTGGGGGCCTGCCCCCGGCGCCGGAGGAGGCAGGGAGCCACCCGTCGTCCGGCGGCCGCACCGACCACGGCGGGAGCAGCGAGACACCCGCCGGTCAGCGGCCGCACCGACCACGGCGGGGGCAGCGAGACACCCGCCGGCCGGTGGCCACCTCGCCACCGGCAAGGCCACGCGAGCAGCCGCCGACCAGCCGCCCGCCCCGGCAACCGGGAGGCAGCGAGACACCCGCCGCCCGCCCGGCAACGGCAACGGCAACGGCGCAGGCAGCGAAGCACACCCGCCAGCCCTGTCCACCACTCCGCCACCGGCGAAAGGGCGCGCCAGCAGCCGCCCGTGGCCCGCTGGCCGGCAGCTCGCCACTCGCGAAGCCGCAGGGCGCGCGTCGGTCTACCGGCAGGGCCCGATGCCGGCCCATCGGCCAGCCGGGGCTGGCCCGGCGCTCGGTCGGACGGGCCGTTTCAACAGGGGCGGAGCCGCGCGGAGGATCCGTCAGTCGAGCGGACCGTCTCGGATGGCGGGGCGGTCGTGGTCGGTTTCAGGATGGATCATGACCGAGCCACCGACCGGCTCCCCCAGGGGCCCGGAGTACGACGACCGGAGGGTGCACGCCCGGCACACCGCGACCGCTCACGAGCCGGAGCCGCCCTTCGAGGGCCCGCTGCACGCCCTGTCCCGGGCCGCCTGGCAGGTCGTCCTGGGCACCGGCGTCGCCTCTCTGGTCATGGGCGTGCTGGTGCTGGTCTGGCCGGGCGCCTCCCTGTTCGCGGCCGGCATCCTCTTCGGCCTCTACCTCGTGATCAGCGGCGTCCTCCAGCTCGTCTCCGCCTTCGGCACGCACAAGACCACCTCGCTGCGCGTCCTGGCCTTCATCAGCGGCGCCCTGTCGATCCTGCTGGGCCTGTTCTGCTTTCGCGGGCCCATGCAGTCGATCCTGCTGCTCGCCCTGTGGATCGGCATCGGCTGGCTGATCCGCGGGATCACCCACACCCTGGCCGCCGCCTCCGACCCGTCCATGCCCGCACGCGGCTGGCAGATCTTCCTCGGGGCCCTCACCGTCGTGGGCGGCATCGTGCTGATCGACTCCCCCTTCGAGTCGGTCGCCGTGCTCACCCTCGTCGGAGGCATCTGGCTGGTCGCGGTCGGAGTCGTCGAGATCGTCGTCGCGCTCACCATCCGGAGGCGGGCCCGTCAGCTCCCGCACACGGTGTGATGGCCGCACCCATACCCTGTACACCCCGTACGCCGTGCGAGCGGATCTCGCGGCCCGTGCGATGAACCCCCCGGGGCCGGCGGGGACATGACTCCCGTGAGCGCCACGCGAAGCCTTCCGCGCAGCCGCGCCTGGCTGCGGGTGCTCGCGCTGCTGCTCGCCGTGCTGGTACCGGCCGCGCACGCCGCGGCTCATACGGCGCCCGTCGAGGCAACCGTCGGCGAGAGCGTGGAGTACGACGTCCTCGACACGCTCCTGCGCCCCCCGGCCCGCAACACCCACCGCCCCGCCGTACCCCTGCGCCCCGCGCCCCTTCCGGCCCCGCCGCCCGGCGTCCCACCGGTCCTGCCGCCCCCGGCACCGCCCGGCCCGCCGTACGCCCCCCGCACCCCGCACCCCCTGCGTTCCGTGGTCCTGCGCTGCTGACGTGCCCGCCTCCCCAGGCCAGTCGGCACAACTCCTCACACCCGCGACAAGGACCAAGGAACACAGCCATGCCCTCAGACCCGTACGCCGTCCTGCGCGCCCTGTTGCGCGCGGAGGCCGCCCGCAGCACCCAGAAGCCGCAACTGAAGGAAGCCCCGCCGCAACAGCAGCGGCCCCCGGAGGAACCGGGACGCTGAACCACCGGCGGAGGCGGGCCGACCGCCTCCGCCACGCCCACGCGTGACGAGGAACACATCAGCTCTGGGGAGGGAATCAGCTGAAGCATCAGGGGAAGGGGATGCGCGCTGGGTGCGCCCGGATCGAAGACCGGGCGCGCTCTTTCCGGTTCGCCCCCTTTCGCGGCACCTTTCCCCCCTCACACTCCGTCGCCATGGCTGCGCCCTGAAGGTCTGGGCCGGTAGGCTTTCCGTGTGATCTTCAAGCGCATCGGAAACGGCCGGCCGTACCCCGACCACGGCCGGGAAAGCACCCGGCAGTGGGCGGACGTCGCGCCGCGCCCGGTCCGCCTCGATCAGCTGGTGACGACCAAGCAGCAGCTCGACCTGGAAACGCTCCTCGCCGAGGACTCGACGTTCTACGGCGACCTCTTCGCGCACGTCGTGAAGTGGCAGGGCGACCTCTACCTGGAGGACGGCCTGCACCGCGCGGTGCGAGCCGCGCTGCAGCAGCGCCAGGTGCTGCACGCGCGCGTGCTCGAGTTGGACTGACGTCGACCGGTTGCGGGTTGGCCCTTTCGGGTTCTCCTGCGGCGGCCGAATGATCATCTAGTAGGCATGGCCGCCCGGGCGCACTACGCTGCGTTCATGAGCATGCTGACTCCCCGGGGCATGGGCGGCAAGTACCGGATCACGGGGAACAAGTACCCACGAATGCGCCCCCATCGGCGGCGCGCCAGGCTCGCCGTACTGACGGTCGCCTGCGCCACTGCGCTCGCAGTCGCGGGCTGGGGAACCCTGCAGCTCATCGACGTCTTCACCGGTGGCGGGGGAACGGCCTCGGCGGCCGGTACCAAGGCGGACTGCGCCACCAAGGCAAGCCCCCCGGCCAGCGCGACACCCGCGGCGACGGCCGTGCCCGGGCCGGGCCGGATCACCGTCAACGTCTTCAACGCCACGCCCCGCAGCGGGCTCGCCAAGAAGACCGCCGACGAGCTGAAGAAGCGCGGCTTCCGCATCGGCGACGTGGGCAACGCGAGCAAGGAGTACGACAAGAAGGTCGACGGGACCGGCTTGCTGCTCGGCCCCGCCTCCTCCCTGAACACCTCGCTGCCCGTCCTCGCCACGCAGCTCGCCGGCGCCGAGCGCCGCACCGACGCCGCCCGCAAGGGCGACGCCGTCGACCTCGTCATCGGCACCGGCTTCAAGGAGCTGGTCAAGCAGGCGGACGCCGACAAGGCCCTGGCCGCGCTGTCGGCGCCGAAGCCGACGCCGAGCGGGGGCAAGAAGAGCTGCTGAGGCGGGCGGTGCGGCTTATTCAGCCGCGCCGTACAGCCGGTCCCCCGCGTCGCCCAGGCCGGGGACGATGTAGCCGTGCTCGTTGAGGTGGTCGTCGACGGCGGCCGTGACGACCGTGACCGGCGTGCCCGCGAGCTCGCGCTCCATCAGCTCGACGCCCTCCGGGGCGGCCAGCAGCACCACCGCCGTCACGTCGTCGGCACCGCGCTCGATCAGCTCCCGGATCGCCGCGACGAGCGTGCCGCCGGTGGCGAGCATCGGGTCGAGGACGTACACCTGACGCCCGGAGAGGTCCTCCGGCATGCGCGTGGCGTACGTGGACGCCTCCAGCGTCTCCTCGTTGCGGATCATGCCGAGGAAGCCCACCTCGGCGGTCGGCAGCAGCCGCATCATGCCGTCCAGCATCCCGAGTCCGGCCCGCAGGATCGGCACGACCAGCGGGCGCGGGTGGGAGAGCTTCACGCCGGTGGTCCCGGCGACCGGCGTGATGATGTCGACCTGCTCGGTGCGCACGTCGCGCGTGGCCTCGTAGGCGAGCAGGGTGACCAGCTCGTCGGCGAGGCGACGGAAGGTCGCGGAGTCCGTGCGCTGGTCGCGCAGCGTGGTGAGCTTGTGGGCGACCAGGGGGTGGTCGACGACGTGGAGACGCATGACCACAACAGTAACCGGGCCCCATGGGCCCGGCGCCCCTGACGTTCCACAAGGCTCTCCCCCCGGCTCGTTAAGCCATCCGCTGGCATCAAACCCGCCGACCGGGGGAAACCGGTGAAGACGGACTGGGGTGATGAGCCGATGCCCGACCTGCCTGACCGCACATCCGAACAAGGCCCGCCGCGGGGGCCGGAGACGGACGCCGAGCGCCGCCGACGGCGCGCCCAGTTCCTGCGCGATCTCGCCGAGGCCCGCGAACTGCGCGACCGCGTCCAGCCCCGCCGCGCGAAGGTCGCCCGGCTGCGACACGCGATGCGAATGCGGACGTTCCGCTGGTAGGTGCGTACACCGGAAAGATCCACGCCCACCGGGGCGTTGCGGAGGTGGGTGTGCGCGGACGCCTGGGAAAGCCGCGTACGATCCGCAGGTGGCCGCAACGAGTGTGCTGGTAGTTGCCAACGGACGTGCTCAGGGACGTGCGATCAAAACCACCGGACACAGGGAGCAGAAGACGTCCCCTGAACGCCTTGTTTCTGCCACGATTCCGAGTGGGCGGGGCTCGGAGCACAGCTCTCTCCGCCCGAAACCTCCGCCGGGGGGACCCCCAACCGGCACGCCTATGACCAGTGGGAGAGTCACGGTGTACTTCGCCGCACTGCTCGCGCGCACCGAAGACGGGTGGGAAGCGAGCGACACAGAGCTCGACGATGTGGAGACCCTGTCGGATCTGGCCGACCTGGCCCGGGAAGCCACTCCCGACGAGGACACGGTGCTCGTGCTGATCGAGCAGGAGGACGCCTGGTTCGGCGTCGTCCGCATCGACGGCGAGGAGGACCCTCGCATCTACGTCTCCGATGCCGCCGCCGCTGCCCGCAGCAGCTACGGGGAGATCCTGCTCACCGACGAACTGCTCGGCAGGGAGCCCGGCGACGACGACGCCGACCTGGACTCCCTCGACCTCGACGGCACCGAGGACGGTGACGGCGAGGACGACGACTCCGAGGACGGCGGCTCCGCCGACGCCGTGCCGCACGGCCCGGTCGGTGACGCCGGCATCCTCGACGACCTCGGGGTCACCGAGAAGGAGCTGCGGTCGCTGTCCGCGGACGCCGTCACGGAGATCGCCGACGCCCTGGGCGCCTCGGAGACCCTGGAGACCGTCCGCTGACCGCACCGACCGCGGGAGGGACGCCCGACCCGGTACGCGACCGGTGGCGGGCCGCGATGCGGCTCGCCCTCGACGAGGCCGGGCAGGCCGTCCGGGGCGGTGACGTCCCGGTCGGCGCGGTCGTGCTGGCCGCGGACGGCACGACCGTGCTCGCGACCGGGCACAACGAGCGGGAGGCCGTCGGCGACCCGACCGCGCACGCGGAGGTCCTGGCCATCCGGCGGGCGGCCTCGCGGCTGGGTGAGTGGCGGCTGTCCGGCTGCACGCTGGTCGTGACGCTGGAGCCCTGCACGATGTGCGCGGGCGCCCTCGTCCAGTCCCGCGTGGACCGCGTCGTCTACGGCGCACGTGACGACAAGGCGGGCGCGGCCGGCTCCCTCTGGGACGTCGTACGCGACCGGCGGCTCAACCACCGGCCCGAGGTGATCGAGGGAGTCCTCGCGGACGACTGCGCACGCCTCCTCACCGAGTTCTTCCGCTCCCGCTGACCACAGCCCTCCGCTCCCCCTGAATACCGATTTCAAAGCAGGCCCCACCGTGCTGTAAGGTCTCCCTCGGTAGCGTGTCCGAGCGGCCGAAGGAGCTCGCCTCGAAAGCGAGTGTGGCGCAAGTCACCGAGGGTTCAAATCCCTCCGCTACCGCTGTTGACGAGGGGCTCGATCCGATGGATCGAGCCCCTCGTGGCTATCCGGGCCGGCTTCTTGCCCAGGTACGACCAGACGAGGGCGCCGAAGACCGGGGCGTGGATCAGGAAGAGCAGCCACACCAGCTTCGGCACGAAGCGGACCTGCTCCGCCGGGGTGCGAAGGAAGTCGCGCAGGGCTCCCACCCACAGCAGGACCGCAACACCTATCAGAACCAAGGTCAGCAATCCCAGCATCGTCTTCTCCCCACTCTGCAGAGGCCTCGGAGCGGCCTTCACTGCTCCATCGGACGAGACCCCCCGAACGGTTCACGGCACCTCACGATCCGTTCTTTGGACATTGACCTGTTGATCCTTAAATAGGACCTGTAGTTACACTCACCGTCGTCGGCAACAGGGGCCCCCTACGGGCACATCACTCACAGGGGAGGCCGCGGTGGCGGTGAACGCCAAGAAGATCGCCGTGTACGTGCTCGTGGTCTTCATTCTGTACGTGATCATCACGGACCCCGCCAAGGCCGCGGACTACGTCCAGATAGGGTTCGAGGGCATTTCGGACGCCGCCAAGGCCATCGGCGAGTTCATGACGTGGATCGCAGGCGGAGCCAAGTAGCCAGGTCCACCGCACACGCTGGGAGCGCCCCATGATCCGCCACCTGGTCCTCTTCAAGCTCAACGAGGGCGTCGAGCGCGACGACCCACGGGTCGTCGCGGGCGTCGCGGCCTTCCGCGCCCTCGGCGACACGATCGAGGAACTGCGCTTCTGGGAGCTGGGCTGGAACATCAGCGACCGGCCCATCGCCTACGACTTCGCGATCAACTCGGCGGTCGAGGACGCGGACGCCCTGAAGCGCTACCTGGAACACCCCGACCATCAGGCGGGCGTCACCCTCTGGCGGGAGTTCGCCACCTGGGTGGTCGCGGACTACGAGTTCTGAGTCGCGTACGGCCGGATTCCGGTCCGCGTACCACCGAAGCCCTCCGCCGGTCCGGCGGAGGGCTTTTGTGCTCCATACGCTCCATTATCGCCCTCAACACGGAGATATGCGGTGCTTGCGCACAGTGCACATGTCTTGTGATGCTATGACCGCTTTTGACGGATGAGTTGACCGATGAAGAGGTGGCGTTGACCGTGTCGGCCAGTACTGCGCCGCCCCAGGAAGAGACTCCCGCTCAGGCTCGGCCTCAGGCGCAGGCACCGGCGCCGGCACAGGCCGAGGCGCCCGCCCCGGAGAAGCGCCGGGGAGCCGACACCCGGGCACTCACCCAGGTGCTCTTCGGCCAGCTCAAGGAGCTCCAGCCGGGCACGCCGGAGCACAACCGCGTGCGCGCGGCGCTCATCGAGGCGAACCTCCCGCTCGTGCGCTACGCGGCCGCCCGCTTCCGCTCCCGCAACGAGCCCATGGAGGACGTCGTCCAGGTCGGCACCATCGGCCTCATCAACGCCATCGACCGCTTCGACCCGGACCGGGGCGTGCAGTTCCCGACGTTCGCGATGCCGACGGTCGTCGGCGAGATCAAGCGGTACTTCCGCGACAACGTGCGCACGGTCCACGTACCGCGCCGGCTGCACGAGTTGTGGGTGCAGGTCAACAGCGCGACCGAGGACCTGACCACCTCCTTCGGGCGCACCCCCAGCACCGCCGAGATCGCCGAGCGGCTGCGCATCACCGAGGAGGAGGTGCTGTCCTGCATCGAGGCCGGACGGTCGTACCACGCCACCTCGTTGGAGGCCGCGCAGGAGGGCGACGGGCTGCCGGGCCTGCTGGACCGGCTCGGCTACGAGGACCCGGCGCTGGACGGCGTGGAGCACCGCGACCTGGTCCGCCACCTCCTCGTCCAACTCCCGGAACGAGAACAGCGCATCCTCCTCCTGCGCTACTACAGCAATCTGACCCAGTCACAGATCAGCGCGGAACTCGGCGTCTCCCAGATGCACGTGTCGCGGCTACTCGCGCGTAGCTTCCAGCGACTGCGATCCGCAAACAGGATCGAGGCGTAACCCCCAGGGGCGAATCGCTCACCAGGGCTGTTCCCGACAGTTGTGGGCCGAAAATCCGTCAGACCCCCTCTTTCCAGGGCCGTTTCGTAACTGAGATGTCGACATGTCACTACAGCGTGTTGCCGACATGTGACATTCTGCGGGAAGCGCGTTTGCCGAGGCTTCGGCTCCGGTATTCAGGTGAAGGTCGGCGTTCCTCGATCGGAGCGTTCGCCGCGACCGTCCCGCGACCCAAAGGGGGTGGCATGTCCGTAGACCAGGGCAGCTCGAAGGTGCTCACGCTCACGAAGAGCGAGTCCGCGCCCGACGCCGCGCTCCACGACGTTACGGCCATCGAGGCCACCCCGGCCCCGGCCTTCACGGCATCGGAAGCCATCAACACCCGCACCCTGTCCCGCTCCCTGTTCCTGCGGCTCGCCGCACTCGACGAGAACAGCCCCGAGCGCGCCTACGTCCGGGACACCCTGATCGAGCTCAACCTCCCCCTCGTGCGCTACGCGGCGGCCCGCTTCCGCTCGCGCAACGAGCCCATGGAGGACATCGTCCAGGTCGGCACCATCGGCCTGATCAAGGCGATCGACCGCTTCGACTGCGAACGGGGCGTTGAGTTCCCGACGTTCGCGATGCCGACGGTCGTGGGCGAGATCAAGCGCTTCTTCCGCGACACCTCCTGGTCGGTGCGGGTGCCGCGCCGGCTCCAGGAGCTGCGCCTGGCCCTCACCAAGGCCAGCGACGAGCTCTCCCAGAAGCTGGACCGCTCCCCGACGGTCACCGAACTCGCCGCGGTCCTGGGCGTCTCGGAGGAGGACGTCGTGGACGGCCTCGCGGTCGGCAACGCGTACACGGCCTCGTCCCTGGACTCCCCGGCCCCCGAGGACGACGGCGGCGAGGGCTCCCTGGCGGACCGCCTGGGCTACGAGGACACGGCGCTGGAGGGCGTCGAGTACCGCGAGTCCCTCAAGCCCCTGCTCGCCAAGCTCCCGCCCCGCGAGCGGCGCATCATCATGCTGCGCTTCTTCGCCAACATGACCCAGTCGCAGATCGGCGAGGAGGTCGGCATCTCCCAGATGCACGTCTCCCGCCTCCTGACCCGCACGCTGCAGCAACTGCGCGACGGGCTCATCTCCGACTGAGTCACGGGGCCCAGGCAGTTCTGGGAGCCCCCGGCTCCCAGAGGCTTCCTTCCTGACGGAGCGTCAGCCACACTGACGCGATGCGTCGAGCAACCAGGACACCTGGCCGCCGCCGCGCGCTGACCGGCGCGTCGGCGGCCGCCGTCTGCCTGGGCGCGATCCTGGCGTCCTGCGCGACGGACGGCGACGGGAACGGAAGCGGCTACGTGGCGATCGGCCCCGGGGGCGGCCCCTCGGCGTCGGGTACGGCGATGGGGCCACCGGGGGATGTGAGGTTGGTGCCGCTGGACGGGCCCGGGAGCCGGTCGGACAACGCCCCGGGGAGTGGCGACGGTTCCGGAGGTGACGGCAGCTCGGGGCGTGACGGCAGCTCGGGGGACGGCGACGGTCCCGGGGGCGACAGCGGCCCGGGGAACGGCGCCCCTCCGGGGAACGCCAGTGGTTCGGGCGACGGCAGCGGCCCGGAGAGCGAAGCGGGCCCGGAGAACACGGGAGGCTCGGGAAACGCGGGATCCTCGGGCAGCGCGGAAGGCTCGCCCAACGCAGGAGGCTCGGGGAACGCGGAAGGCTCACCGAGCACAGGAGGCCCGGGGACCCCGGGCCCCTCAGACAGCGGGAACGCCCCGCCCCCCGCCCCAGCACCCGCCCCCTCGCCTACGAGCCCACCACCCCGCCCGCCTTCGAGCGGTACGCCGATTCCCGCACCCCCGGCCGCCCTCACCACCGGAACCCCACAACGCGAGCCCACCGACAGACGCTGGTGCGAGAAGGTCACCGTCGCCTTCCACAACACCGGCGGAACACCGGTCCGTTTCGGCACGGTGACCTTCGGGACGCACATCATCGGCGCGCTCGGCATCGACTGGGCGACGATCGAGTCGACGGAGCGACTGCCCGCCCCGATCGCCGCCGGCGCACGTAAGAAGAAGACCTGGACGGTGTGCGTCGAGGCCTGGCGCGTCCCGCTGGGCATGCACGTGGAGACGCGGGACATGTCCGTGCGGTGGAAGTGACGCCGTAGGACGGCGGGGTCGCCGCAGGGCTCGTCCCTACTTCAGGGCCAGCCAGGCCACCGCCGCCACGATCGCCACCGCGACGATCACGCCGATGATCAGGCCGACGCGGGGGCCGGAAGAGGTCTGCTGCTGCGAGGCCCGGGGGGCCTCGTCGACGAAGGCGCGGAACATCTGGGTGCTGCCGGCGGGATCGTGGTTGCCCTGGGGGCCCTGGGTGTTAGCCATGCCCCGAGACCCTAGCGAATCCGGGGTTGCGGCCCAAGTGGGGGTAACGGACCCCTGTCACCGCAACTCACCTGCCTGTTTACGGTCGCAATACTTGCCTTTGCCAAGTTTTTGTCCACAGCACCCCCGACTTTATTTGCCTGTAGCAACCAAGCGGTCCTATGGTTGCCCTAAGCAACGATAACTGGGAGGTGTGATGGCCGAGCAGGCGCAGTACGAGGAGCTCGCGCGTCAGCTCAGCGCCGTCGGGGCCGTGAAGCGGGACCTCGGGCGGATCATGCCGCCGGACTGCCCGGCCGGCTCGGCCGCCGTACTGACGCTGCTCGGGCGGAACGGCGACATGCGCATGAGCAAGCTCGCCGAGCTGCTCGCGGTGGACATGTCGGTCACCAGCCGCCATGTCGCGCACGTCGCGGAGCGGGGCTGGATCCAGCGCTGCCCCGACCCCGCGGACAAGCGCTCGCGCATCCTGCGCCTGACCCCGGCGGGCAGCGCGCAGCTGGACGAGCTGTCCCGGCGGAGCACCGACCTGCTGGCCGACCGCCTGAGCGACTGGACCGACGAGGAGGTCGAGCAGCTCATCCGGAGCCTGTCCCGGCTACGGGCCAGCTTCGGCGACTGCCGCTCGGCGCCCCGGTCGGCGACACCGCGGCCGCCGGCACCCCGGCCACCCGTACCGCCGACGGGCCCCACACCGGCCGTACTCGACACAACCACCCGTACACCTGCGAACACGTAAGAAAAGGAAGCCCATGGCAACGACCACACCAGCCGGTGTGCGGGCTCACGCCAAGCACGGGGGAGGTTCCCACGGGCCCTCCGACGGCGAGCCGATGACGCACCGGCAGATCATGGAGGCGCTCTCCGGGCTGCTGCTCGGCATGTTCGCCGCCATCCTGTCGTCCACCATCGTCTCCAACGCCCTGCCCGAGATCATCAAGGACCTCGGCGGCGGCCAGAGCGCGTACACCTGGGTCGTGACCGCCGCGCTGCTGGCGATGACGGCCTCCACCCCCATCTGGGGCAAGCTCGCCGACCTGGTCAGCAAGAAGGCGCTCGTCCAGATAGCCCTGGTCGTCTACATCCTCGGCTCCGTGGTCGCCGGCCTGTCGCAGAACTCCGGCATGCTGATCGGCGCCCGTGTGATCCAGGGTCTCGGTGCCGGCGGTCTGACCGCCCTGGCCCAGATCATCATGGCCGCGATGATCTCCCCGCGTGAGCGTGGGCGTTACTCCGGCTACCTGGGCGCGACGTTCGCCGTCGCGACCGTCGGCGGTCCGCTGGTCGGCGGTGTCATCACCGACACCGACTGGCTCGGGTGGCGCTGGTGCCTGTACGTCGGCGTGCCGTTCGCGTTGATCGCCCTGTTCGTGCTGCAGAAGACGCTGCACCTGCCGGAGACGAAGCGCAAGGTCAAGGTCGACTGGGCCGGTGCCTTCTTCATCACCGCGGCCGTCAGCCTGCTGCTGGTCTGGGTCACCTTCGCCGACGACAAGTACGACTGGCTGTCGTGGCAGACCTACTCGATGGTGGGCGGCGCCCTGGCGCTCGCGCTGGTCTTCCTGTTCGTCGAGACCAAGGCCGCCGAGCCGATCATCCCGCTGCACCTGTTCAGGAACCGCACGATCGCGCTCGCCTCGGTCGCCTCCCTGTTCGTCGGTATCGCGATGTTCGCGGGCACCGTGTTCTTCAGCCAGTACTTCCAGCTGGCCCGCGACAAGTCCCCCACGATGTCGGGCGTCATGACGATCCCGATGATCGCCGGACTCTTCGTCTCCTCCACCGTGTCCGGGCAGGTCATCACCCGCACCGGCAAGTGGAAGGCGTGGCTGGTCGCCGGCGGCCTGCTGCTGACGGCCGGTCTGGGTCTGCTGGGCACCATGCGGTACGACACCGCGTACTGGCACATCGCGATCTTCATGGCGGTCATGGGCCTCGGCATCGGCATGATGATGCAGAACCTGGTCCTGTCCACCCAGAACCAGGTCGCCCCGCACGAGCTCGGCGCCGCCAGCTCGGTCGTCACCTTCTTCCGGTCCCTCGGCGGCGCGGTCGGCGTCTCGGCGCTCGGCTCCGTGATGACGACCCGGATCACCCACTACGCCCAGGACACCATCGGTCAGCTCAGCCCCAAGGAGCAGATGGCGGCGGCCAAGGCGAGCGGCAGCAGCGCGCTGCCCGACATGGACGCGCTGCCCACGCCGATCCGCACCTGGCTGGAGAGCGCGTACGGGCACGGCATCGCCGACATCTTCCTGTACGTCGCCCCGATCGCCTTCCTCGCCTTCCTGGTCACGGTGTTCATCAAGGAGGTCCCGCTGCGGACCTCCGGCGCGCTGGCCCAGGCGGCCGAGGCGAAGGCTCCGGCGGCAGCCGGCGTGGCTCCGGCGGTCGTCGCCGAGACCCCGGCGACCGCCGCGCAGGAGACCGTGACGAGCCAGGCGGTCGCGGACACCGAGACCGGCCCCGAGGGCACGCAGCGGCTCGCCGCCGCCGTAGCGGTGGCCACGAAGGAGTCCGCCGGTGGCGGCATCCCGGTCCGCGGACACGTCCGCGGCGCCGAGAGCGCGCCCGTCCCGCAGGCCGCCGTCACCCTGATCTCGCTCGCCGGCCGCCAGCTGGGCCGCTCGGTCGCACAGGCCGACGGCGCCTACACCCTGGACGCGCCAGGCACGGGATCGTACGTCCTGATCGCCTCCGCCGACGGGTTCCAGCCGCAGGCGTCCACGATCGTCGTGAACGGTGACGAGCCGGTCGCGTACGACATCCTGCTCAGCGGCACCAGCGGGCTGAACGGCACCGTGCGGGCCGCGGGGAGCGGGCTGCCGGTCAAGGACGCGATAGTGATCGTGACCGATGTGCGCGGTGATCTGCTGGTCACCGGGACCACCGGTGAGCAGGGCGAGTTCGGCTTCGCCGAGCTGGTGCCGGGTGCCGTGACGGTAGCCGTCAACGCCGCCGGGTTCCGGCCGCGCGCCCTGCCCGTCGAGGTGGGCGGCACCGGGGTCACCCGCGTCGAGGTCGACCTGGACGCCGGGGCCCAGCTCCAGGGCGTCGTACGGGCACCGCACGGACCGCTGGCCGACGCGCGCGTGACCCTCGTCGACGCGGCGGGCAACGTGATCGGCACGTCGACGACCGGGGAGGACGGGGCGTACGCCTTCGCCGACCTCGACGGCGGTGACTACACGGTCATCGCGACCGGTTACCCGCCCGTCGCCACCGCGCTGACGGTGAACGGCACCGGAGTCGACGGCCACGACATCGAGCTCGCCCACCCCGGCGAGTAGACCGACCCCGGCCCGTGGCGGGCGGCGCGTCCCGAGCTTCGGGCGTGCCCCGCCGCGGGCCGGTTCCCTGCGTTCCATGGGTGCCACGGGTGCCACAGGTGCCATGGGTTCCCTGTGAGGAGTTGCTGAGATGGGACTGACCGCGAGGATTCAGACCCGTGACGGATGGGCCGTGTCGCACGCGGTCGTCACGGTGACCGACATGACGGGCACGCAGGTGCTGCGCGCCGAGGCCGACACGGACGGCGTCGTACGGGACGCGACGGAACTCGCGCCGGGGGCGTACACCGTCATCGTCACGGCCGTCGGGTACGCGCCCGTCGCCTCCAGCGCGATCGTCACCGGTGGGGGTACCTCCCGCTCGAGCGAAGCCGAGAGTGGGGGAGGACGGGCCGAGGTCGGCACGCTCACGCTGGCCCGGCAGGGCGGCACCGAACTGCCGCCGCCCGGGCCGTGGACCGTCGACCCGGCGCACTCCACGGTCGGCGCCGTCGCCCAGCACCTGGGGATCTCCAGCGTGCACGGGCGGTTCACGGACTTCACCGCCGCGATCGAGATCGCCCCGGACGACGTCACCAAGTCCCGGGTGGAGGCCGTCATCCGCGCCGCCTCCGTCGACACGGGCAACGGCATGCGCGACAGCCACCTCAGGTCCGAGGACTTCCTGGACGTCGAGAAGTACCCCGAGATCACCTACCGCTCGACCGGCCTGACCGCTGCGGGCCAGGACCGCTGGACCGTGCACGGAGAGCTGACCCTGCACGGCGTCGTACGACCCGTCGACCTGGACCTCGCCTACCTCGGCACCGGCTCCGACCCCTGGGGCGGAACCCGGGCCGCGTTCCGGGCGACGACGGAGCTGCGGCGCGAGGACTTCGCCATGAACTACAACCAGGTCGTACAGGCCGGCATCGCCGCCATCGGTACGACGCTGAAGGTGGAGCTGGACGTCCAGGCCGTGCAGGGGGATTCACTGCCGCAGGCCTGAGCGTATGCCCGGCAGGGTCAGCCTCGGCGGCGCCCCCAGCGCCTAGGACCTGTCGTTTGGATCACGCCGCAGACGCGGGGTGAGCACCGTCGATTCCCTGCGACCTGGTCCAAACGACAGGCCCTAGGCTGGCGCCATGGCACCGAACATCGCGACCAACACGCGCGTCTCCCTGGACGAGTTGCTCGACTTCGTACGCCCCCGCCACCGCGCCCTCCTGCTGACCCGCCGCGCCGACGGCAGCCCTCAGGCGTCCCCGCTGACCTGCGGTGTCGACGACTCCGGGCGGATCGTGGTCTCCACGTACCCCGAGCGCGCCAAGACCCGCAACGCCAAGCGGGACCCCCGCGTCAGCGTCGTCATCCTGAGCGACGACTGGAACGGCCCGTGGGTCCAGATCGACGGCACCGCCGAAATCGTCGACACCCCGGACTCCGTCGAGCCCCTCGTGGAGTACTACCGCAACATCGCCGGCGAGCACCCTGACTGGGACGAGTACCGGGCGGCCATGCTGAAGCAGGGCAAGTCGATCATCCGGATCACGCCGGAGAAGTGGGGGCCGGTGGCCACGGGCGGGTTCCCGGCGCGGCTGGTCGACGGAGAGTAGGTCAGTCGCGTTCCACCATCGCCTCGATGCCCGCGATCAGCAGGTCCAGGGCGAAGGTGAAGTCGCGGTTCAGCATCTCCTCGACCGTGTCGCCGCCGCGGGCCGCCATGATGTCCTTCGACTCCTCGATGACGTCGGCGGCCGCGGGCGACTCGGTCACCGACGTCATGGCGTGCTGGAAGTAGTCGTCCGGGGTCATGCCGGCGTCTTCCACGCGGGCGAGGAAGTGGCCCTCGATCGTGCCGTAGCCGTACACGAACTGGAAGACGGCGGAGATGGCGCCCGTCACCCGGTGCGCGGGCAGCCCGGTGCGGCGGATGACGCGCTGGACCGTGCGGGAGAAGGCGAGCGAGTTCGGCCCGATGTTGAGGTACCGCCCGGCGAGCGGCGACACCCAGGGATGCCGGACCAGCTGCGTGCGGTAGGCCGCCGCCAGCGCGCGCAACTGGTCACGCCAGTCCTCGTCCCGCGCCTCCGGGTCCGGCAGGCTGAGTTCACCGAAGACCGCGTCCAGGGCGAGTTCGAGGAGCTCGTCCTTGGTGTCGACGTACCAGTAGACGGACATCGCCGTCACGTTCAGCTCCGCGGCCAGCCGGCGCATGGAGAACTTGGCGAGCCCCTCGGCGTCCAGCAGCCGGACGGTGACCTCGGTGATGCGGTCCCGGTCGAGCCCCGACGGCTGCCCGCCCCTACGACCACGCCGGCCCGCCTTGTCCTCCAGCCACACACTGCCCCGCGCGGCCCGCTCGGCTGCCTTCACCATGGCGCACCTTCCTGATTACGGTCACTTCTCAAGATGCTAGGTGGGCAGCGCCTTGAAGGGGCGCGGGGAACAGCGCGATCAACCCCACACGACCCGCAGCCGCACCACCGCATCAAACCCCGACCTCCTGGGAGGCCACCTCCGAGTCCGCCCGTTCCGCCCTGCGCAGCAGCACCGCCGCCACCAGCCCGCCCAGCAACACGGCCAGCGCCCCCACCAACTGACTGGTCTCCAGGCCGGAGGCGAACGCGTCGGCGATCCGCTGCTTCTCCTCGGCTCCCCGCGCCGCCGCGAGCGCCGCAGGCAACGACGACGCGGAGACGGCGACGAGCGAGGCGAACCGGGAGTTGAGCACGGCGCCGAGGACCGCGACACCGAGTCCGTTTCCGAACTCCGCGAGCGTCCCGTTGATCCCCGCGCCCACCCCCGCCTTCTCCGGCGGAATCGCCCCCATGATCGCGTTGGCCATGGCCGGCATGGACAACGCCACACCCGCACCCATCACGACCAGACCGAGCAGCATCCCGCCATACCCGTTCCCGCCGAGCAGCGCGATCGCAGCCAGCCCCGCCGACACCAGCGTCATGCCCAGCGCGATGGCCGCCGGCGTCCCGACCTTGAGCACCAGCCGCGCCCCGACCCCCGAGAAGTTGAGCACGACGACGGCCAGCGCCAGCGGCGCCGTCCGCAGCCCGGCGTCCAGCGGCTCGTAACCGAGCACGAACTGCAGGTGCTGGGTGAGCAGGAACAGCGACCCCGTCATGCCGAACGCCACGAGGATCGCGCCCGCGACGGCGCCCACGAACTTCTGGTCGCGGAAGAAGTGCATGTCGAGCATCGGGTGCTCCGTCCGCAGCTCCCACCGTACGAACAGGCCGAGAACGAGCACGCCGATCAGGGCGGCGACCAGCACCTGCCCGGAGGTCCAGCCGTGCTCGGGCCCGGTGATGATCGCGTACACGACGGCCGTCATGCCGATGGTCGACAGCACCGCGCCGACCAGGTCGGGCCGGTCGCCCGCCTTGTGCTTGGACTCCGGTACGAGCGCGGCGACCGCGACCAGGCCGAGCACGGCGACCGGGATGTTGATCAGGAAGATCGCGCCCCACCAGAAGTGGTTCAGCATCGCACCGCCGATCAGCGGCCCGGCCGCGAACCCGAGCGAACTGACCGTCGACCAGAGCGCGATGGCCTTGACCCGCTCCTTGTCGTCGAAAATCTGTACGACGACGGCGAGCGTCGTGGTCATCAGCAGTGCGCCGCCGACGCCCATGCCCGCCCGGGCCGCGATCAGCTGGGCCGGGTTCTGGGACAGTCCGGCGGCCAGCGAGCCGATACCGAAGATCGCGAGACCCGACATCAGCATCAGCTTGCGGCCGTAGCGGTCGGCGGCGTTGCCCGCGGTGAGCAGCAGGCCGGACTGCACCAGCGAGTACGCGTTCATCATCCACTGGACGTCGGCGGTCGTCGCATCCATCTCGCGGGTGAGCGAGGGGATCGCCACGTTCAGGATCGTGTTGTCGAGCAGCACGGTGAGCTGTGCGAGACAGATGACGCCGAGGATCAGCCAGCGCTGGGGGTGGCCCTGGGTGTGCGTCTGGGCCTGTTCCTGGAGGGACGTTGTCATGCTGTACACCGTAGAACGTTTCCCATACACCGTACAACGCGGTTTCTCGCCATGAGCCGTACGAGCCGTACGAGCCGTACGTCAGAGGGCGGTGGCCGCTGCCACCGCCCTCTGTCGGTCGTACCCGCGTCGGGCGTCAGCTCGCCTGCTGTGTCAGGTCGTAGAACGTGGCCGAACCGACCGTGACCTGCTTGAAGTTCTCCTCCACCCACGAGGTGATCTGCGAGGAGGTGCTGGAGGTGCTTTTGCCGCCACTCATGCCACCGCCGCCCATGCCGCCGCCCGCGATGAAGTAGTGGATCTCGCCTGCCTCCACCAGCTTCTTGAACTCGGCCAGCGTCGGCGACGGGTCCGTGCCGTTGAAGCCACCGATGGCCATCACCGGGTCACCGGTGGACAGCTGGTAACTCGCGGCGTTCTGCGCGCCGATGGCGGCGGCGATCCAGGTGTACTGGTCGGAGTCGGTCTCCAGCAGCTTCTTCGCCTCGGAGGTGACGGAGGCGCCGTTGAGCAGGCCACCGACACCGCCACCGCCGCCCATGCCGCCGCCGGTCTGGCCGCCGGGCGTGCCGCCACCCTGCTGGTTCTGCCCCTGTCCCTGCGTGCCCCCGTTGCCGTTCTGCTGGTTCTGGCCCGGCATGCCACCACCGGGGAAGCCGTTGCCCTGCTGGTTCTGGCCCTGTTGGCCCTGCTGGCCCGGCTGGCCCGGCTGGCCCGGCATCCCGCCTCCGAAGCCGCCCCGCATGCCGCCACCGCCGCCGGGGCCGCCCCGGCCGCCGCCCATCATGCTCGCGCCCGCCGGACCGGCCGTGACGATGGAGCCGGTGTGGCCCTCCTGGAGCGTGCTGAGGGTGTACGCGATCGGTCCGGCCAGCGCGGCCACGACGCTCACGGACGCCGCCGCGAGGGCGAGTTGCCGGGTCACGCGGCCCGCGAAGATCAGGCCGAGGGCGCCGACGAGGCCGCCGATCAGGACCAGCCACTTCAGCCAGGGCAGATAGTCGGGGGTGCGGTTGAGCAGGACGTAGCTCCAGGACACGGCCGCCACGACCGAGGCCGCGAGGGTGATCGACGCCCAGAACTCGGTGCGCTTCTCCCACAGGGTCCCGGCGCCCATGCCGATCACGGCCGCCATGTAGGGGGCGAGGGCCACCGTGTAGTACTGGTGGAAGATGCCCGCCATGTAGCTGAAGACGACCATGGTCATCAGCAGCGATCCGCCCCAGACCAGGAACGAACCGCGGGTCACCGACGTGCGCCGGGACTTGCGCGTGGCCACCAGGCCCGCGACGAGCAGGACCAGCGCGGCCGGCAGCAGCCAGGAGATCTGGCCGCCGATCTCGGAGTTGAACATCCGGTCCCAGCCGGTCTCGCCCCACTGCCCGGTGTTGCCGCCGCCACCGCCGCCGCCGACGCTCCCGGTCTCCTCGCCGTTGAGCCGGCCGAGGCCGTTGTAGCCGAAGGTCAGCTCCAGGAAGGAGTTGTTCTGCGAGCCGCCGATGTACGGGCGGGAGGACGCGGGCCACAGCTCGACGATCGCGACCCACCAGCCGCCGGAGACCACCAGCGCGACCGTGGCCAGGGCGAGCTGCCCAAGGCGCTTCTTCAGCTTCACCGGCGCGCAGACCGCGTACACGATCGCCAGCGGCGGCAGGATCAGGAAGGCCTGGAGCGTCTTCGCGAGGAACGCGAAGCCGATCGCGACACCGGCCCACACCAGCCACTTCGTACGGCCGTCCTCCAGGGCGCGGACGACGAAGTAGCAGGCGACCGCCATCAACAGCGCCAGCATCGCGTCCGGGTTGTTGAAGCGGAACATCAGCGCCGCGACGGGGGTGAGCGCGAGCACCGCACCCGCGATCAGACCGGCCCCGGGGCTGAACCGGCGGCGCACGGACGCGTACACCACGGCCACCGTGCCGACACCCATGAGGACCTCAGGGGCGAGGATCGCCCACGAGTTCAGGCCGAAGATCCTCACCGACAGCTCCATCGGCCACAGGGAGGCCGGGGGCTTGTCGACGGTGATGGCGTTGGCCGCGTCCAGCGAGCCGAAGAAGAAGGCCTTCCAGCTCTTGCTGCCGGCCTGGACGGCCGCGGAGTAGAAGGAGTTGGCGTAGCCGGAGGCGCTCAGGTTGTAGAGGTAGAGCAGGCAGGTGGCGAGGAGCAGGCCGAGGAAGGCGGGGCGCGCCCAGCGGGGGTCCTCAGGCCGGCCCCGCCACAGTCTGCGGGCGAGGGGCTGCTTGGGCTCACCGGACTCGGGGGCGGGCGGGGGAGCCGTTTCACGTGAAACGGTCGTCTGGTCGGTCGCCGGGTCCGTCGCCTGGTCGGTCGTTTGGTCCGTCGTCTGGTCGTACGACGAGTCGTACGTCCGGTCGTAGTGGATCGTCATCGGGAGTCCCCCGTGTCGGTGTCGTGGGGACGCGTCGGCTGCAACCGCATGGTGGCGTCCCTCCAGGAGCCGTCCGCGGCTTCACCGGCGCGGAACTCGGTCGTGTCATAGGTGGTGCCGTACGCGGTGTGCGTCACCGGACGCTGCGGCAGCGGCGCGTACAGGCCCTGCTGCGGGGCGGCACCCACCGTCGCGTACGTATGCGAGGCCGGGTGGGACGGGTTGTGCGCGCCGACGACGGTCGAGGGCTCGGAACCGCTCTCCCGCCGGTCCGGGAACACCCAGGCGCGGAAGAGCAGGAAGCGCAGGACCGTCGCCGCGAGGTTGGCGGCGATGAGGACCGCCAGCTCAGTGGAGTGCGCGGGGTCGGACGTCGCCGCGCCCAGGGCGACGAGCGAGCCGCTGGTCAGGGCGAGGCCGATACCGAAGACGACCAAACCCTGCGCCTGGTGGCGTACGGCGCCGCCGCGGCCGCGCACCCCGAAGGTCAGGCGCCGGTTGGCGGCCGTGTTGGCGACGGCCGAGACGAGCAGCGCGAGCGCGTTGGCGATCTGCGAGCCGCCGAACTGCCGGAAGACGCTGTAGAGCAGCAGGTAGAAGAGGGTGGACAGGCCGCCGACGACACAGAACCCGACGAGCTGACGGGCGAGGCCCTTCGGCACGTCCTGGATGTCGCGGTCGCGGGGGTCGTCGCCGAACGGGCGGGTGAGCCGGTCCAGCGGCAGCGAACCGGAGGCGAGGGCCTTGCCCACCCGCCACACGCCCTTGAGGTCGTCGGTCGCCGTCTTCACGATGTGCACGGTCGAGTCCGGGTCGTCGACCCAGTCGACCGGCACCTCGTGGATCCGCAGCCCCGCGCGCTCGGCGAGGACCAGCATCTCGGTGTCGAAGAACCAGCCGGTGTCCTCGACGAGCGGCAGCAGCACCTGGGCGACGTCCCTGCGGATCGCCTTGAAGCCGCACTGCGCGTCCGAGAAGCGGGCCTGGAGCGAGCCGCGCAGGATCAGGTTGTACGCCCGGCTGATGAACTCCCGCTTGGGCCCGCGGACCACGCGGGAGCTACGGGCGAGCCGGGAGCCGATCGCCAGGTCGGAGTGGCCGGAGATCAGCGGCGCCACCAGCGGCAGCAGCGCGTTGAGGTCGGTGGACAGGTCCACGTCCATGTAGGCGAGGATCGGGGCGTCCGAGGCGGACCAGACGGCCCGCAGGGCCCGGCCGCGGCCCTTCTGCTCCAGGCGGAAGGACCTCACCTCCGGGTGCTGTGCCTCGAGCCGTGCCGCCACCTGGGGCGTGGTGTCCGTCGACGCGTTGTCCGCGACCGTGATGCGGAACGGGTACGGGAAGGTCCGCTTCAGGTGGTCGTGCAGTCTGAGGACGCACGGCTCGAGGTCCTTCTCCTCGTTGTAGACGGGGATCACTACGTCCAGGACAGGCGTACCGGCTGCTGCGGCCGGGAGGTGCTCCCGCGCCGGCAGGGTGCCGGGAGAAGAGTCGGTTCGCATGCGAACGACTCTCGTCAGGCGCCCTGTTCCGCCCATGTGGTGGTGCTGTGCTGTGCCTGTGAGTCCATCTGCCAGTTCGTCTCCGGCGACGGCTGCGGCACGGCGGGGCCCAGCGCGGGCAGGTGCACCGTGAACACGGTCTGCCCGGGCACGCTGTCGACGGTCACGGCGCCGCCGTGCGCGGTCGCCACGGCCTGCACGATAGCGAGGCCGAGACCGGTCGACCCGGTGGCGCGCGAGCGCGCGGAGTCGCCGCGCGCGAACCGTTCGAAGACGTGCGGAAGCAGGTCCGGCGGAATGCCCTGACCGTTGTCCTGGACGTCCACGCACATCCACGGGCCGCGCCGCTGCACACGCGCGGTGACGGTCGTACCCGGCGGGGTGTGCTTGCGGGCGTTGCCGAGCAGATTGATGAGCACCTGCTGAAGCCGGGCCGCGTCCCCGGGGACCAGGGCCGGCTCGTCCGGCAGGTCGAGGCGCCAGTTGTGGTCCATGCCGGCCGCGCGGGCGTCACTGATGGTGTCCACCACGAGCGGTACCAGGTCGGTCTGGTCGAACTGGAGCGGCCGCCCGGCGTCGAGGCGCGCGAGCAGCAGGAGGTCCTCGACGAGGAGGGTCATACGGCCGGCCTCGGACTCGATCCGCCCGAGGGCGTGCCGAGTGTCCGGCCCGACCTCTTCTCTGCCGCGCCGGGTCAGCTCGGCGTACCCGCGGATGGAGGCGAGCGGGGTCCTCAGCTCGTGACTGGCGTCGGCCACGAACTGCCGTACCCGCATCTCGCTCTGCTGCCGTGCGTGCAGCGCGCCGTGCACATGGTTCAGCATCCGGTTGAGCGCGGCACCGACCTGGCCCACCTCGGTGTGCGGGTCGGTCTCGGACTCCGGCACACGCTCGCTGAGGTTCACCTCGCCGGTATGCAGGGGGAGTTCGGAGACACGGGTGGCGGTGGCGGCGACCTTGCGGAGGGGGCGGGTGGCGACGCCGATGAGGACGGAGCCCGCGATGGCGGCGGCGACGAGACCGGCACCGGTGACGCTCACCTCGACGAGGATGAGGGTGTTGATGGTGGCGTTGACCGACTCGGTGGGCAGGGCGACGTAGTAGGTGCCTCCGTCTTTGCCTAGGACGTACTGCACGCGGTACTCGCCGAGGCCGGGGATGTCCACGGTGTGCACGCCCCCGGTCGGCGCCTTGGCGAGAGCGGCCTTCTGCTCGTCGGTGAGGCCGACGGCCTTGTTCCGCTGGAGGGGGCCCTTCTCGTTGGAGTCCTCCTCGGCGATGACCGCCTGGGTGACCGTGCCGTCGGTGCCGACCTCGGCGGCGATGGTCTTGGGCTGCGCCGGTCCCTCGGCGAAGCCTGTGATCCTGTCCGTCGAGTCCGAGTCGTCGCCGCCCCCGGGTTTCATGGGTCCCGACAGACGCCTGCCGGTGTCGTCGACCTTCTCGTCCAACTGCTCGTACAGATGCGACCGCAGCGCGAGGGTCGTCACCGTACCGATCACCGCGCACACCACGGCGATCAACATCACGGATGCGACGACGAGCCGGGTGCGCAGGGTGCGCGGCTTGCCTGTTCGCCTCTGCGGGCGCGGCCGTCGTCGCCCACTCATGAGACGGCTGGCTTGATCAGGTAGCCGGCGCCGCGCCGGGTGTGGATCATCGGCTCGCGTCCCGCGTCGATCTTCCGGCGCAGGTACGAGATGTACAGCTCGACCACGTTCGCCTGCCCGCCGAAGTCGTACGACCACACGCGGTCCAGGATCTGCGCCTTGCTGAGCACGCGCCGCGGGTTGCGCATGAGGAAGCGCAGCAGCTCGAACTCTGTGGCGGTGAGGTGGATGTTCTCCCCGGCCCGCGACACCTCGTGGCTGTCCTCGTCGAGGGTGAGGTCACCGACGACCAGCATGGAGTCGGAGCGGCGGTCGGCGGCACCGGAGCGCCGGATGAGCCCGCGCAGTCGGGCCACGACCTCTTCGAGGGAGAACGGCTTGGTGACGTAGTCGTCACCGCCGGCCGTCAGGCCCGCGATCCGGTCCTCCACCGCGTCCTTGGCGGTCAGGAACAGCACCGGCACGTCCGGCAGCTCACGCCGCAGCCGCCCCAGGACGCCCAGCCCGTCCATGTCGGGCAGCATCATGTCCAGGACGACGGCGTCGGGCCGGAATTCGCGCGCGGTCTGCATCGCGCCCGTCCCGTCACCCGCGCTCCGGATCTGCCAGCCCTCATAGCGCAGGGCCATGGACAGCAGTTCGGTGATCGACAGCTCGTCGTCCACCACAAGCACGCGGACGGGGCTCCCGTCCGGCCTCAGCAGTTCGGTGCGCCCCTGGGGCGAGGTCGTGGTCATGGTGGACACCTTGTCGGGGTCCTCTGAGAGCACGCTTTCCGGAGTCTGTGATTTTCCTGAGAAACGCACAGGCTCCTCCCAGGAAACGCCTGGGAAGTTCTCACACCACGTTGATCTTCGCCTTCGGAGCCGCCTCATGGGCTGTCGGGGCCGTCGGGGCCGTCGGGGCCGTCGGGGCCGTCGGGGCCGTCGGGGCCGTCGGGGCCGTCGGGGCCGTCGGGGCCGTCGGGGCCGTCGGTGTCAGAACAGTCCGTCCTGAAGGTGCCCGGTGCTCTTGAACTCCTTCACCGGCACGCTGACTTGCCCCGCGGCGACCGGGACCAGCTCCCACCCCCTCATCAACCGCGTGTCGACCACCACGACCCCGCCGCCCCCGAAGTGACCGGTGTCGAGATGCAGATCGGGCCCGGCGGCCGCCACCAGTTCACCGCCGACCACCCCACCGGCGACCAGCTCGCCCACCTCGCCCACCGCCGGAGGCACCCCGTCGAGCCCGAACGCCGTCACGTGGTCCACCGCTTGGAACGGCTCCCGCGCGAGCGATTCCGGCCAGCCGCCGAGCGCCACCGCCCGCGCGTGCAACTCGGCGATCTCGGCGGCCCGTTCCTCCTCCGTCGGCGGCAACGCGGACCGCACCGCCCGCTTCTCCGCGTACGGAATCCGGTCCGGCACGCGCAACGCGGCCCGGAGCAGTTCCTCGGTGCGCCGGGCGGCCATCAGGGGCCCGGTGCCGAGCCAGCTGAAACAGACGGCGCCCTGTTCGAGCAGCCGCGCCGAGCCGCGCTCCCGGCCCGTGATCCCGACCTTGACCATGCCGGGCCCGAACCAGGCCAGGTACACCCGATAGGTCCGCGGATCGTCCGCGATCGTGTCGGCGGCCACGGAGTGCGCCCGGTCCAGCCGCGCACACTCCTCGCACCGCGCGCCCGCACTCCGCCCCGACACTCCCGCCCGCACCGGACACGGATTCCCCCGCGCACCCACACACGTCCGCACACCCCCCTCGACGACCCCGAAGGCCACCCGCTTTCCCCAGGACAGCGGACTGACCCGCCCCCCGTCCCACACCAGCACGGGACCCTCAGCGGCCCACCGCAGTCCCGAGCACTTCCACGCCTGTCCCATTGCCGTCGAGAGTAGGGGCCGCCACTGACAAGAGGACGCGGGCGAGCCTCAGCGAAGCGTTTCGGCGACGGCGGCCTCGGGACTCGACGGGCTCGCCGTCACCGTGACCGTAGGAACAGCCGCCGCCGCATCGGCCGTACGGCGCCCACGCCCCGCCAGCCGACACCCGAGGCACTCCCCGTGCCCGCCCCGAGCCCGCGTGTCCCGTACCCGCATACCCCACTGCTCTCTGGGCCGAATACCCGGCGGCTTGCCCCACCCGGCGAGATGGAGGCCCCAGGTGACCAGGAGAGCGAGGACCACGATCGCCAGCCCTCCGCTCACGAGCGGAGCGGAGACCACACACACCCCCACCCCGGCCACACTGGACCCGACAGTCGCGACGCCGACCCCGGTCCATCCTGCGATCGTGTGCCCCTCGTCGTACTGTGCGCTCACGTGCCCGCTCCTCTTCCGCGATTCCTCTCACCATCTAAGAATTTAGCAAGCCAAATATCTCACGAACTAAGGGAAACAGCAATGCACGCCGAGCCGCGCCCGCCCGCCACCCCCGCAGCGGCGATGACGGCTATGGACCACCTCATCGCGACCCACCTGATCGCCCAACAGGAGATCGCCCAGCGGTTGGGCCTGAACGTCACCGACCTCACCTGCTTCGCCTTCGTCCTGGAGGCGGGCGAGAACCTCCTCACCGCCGGCGACCTCGCGGAACGGGCCAACGTCACGACGGGCGCGGTGACCGGCATCCTCAACCGCCTGGAACGCGCGGGCTACGTCACCCGCCGCCCCGACCCCACGGACCGCCGCCGCGTCCGCGTGGCCGCCGAGCCGGAGGCGGTGGCCCGTGTGTACGCGCTCTACGAGCCCCACTACGCCCGCGTCAACGCCCTCTTCGCCGAGTACTCCCCCGAGGAACTCGCCCTCCTGACCGACTGGTTCACGCGCACGCTCGCACTGTCGCGGCAGTCGTTGGAGGAACTGCGCGGGAGGGAGAGGTGAGCCCTGAGCCCCGTAGGCGCGGACGCCGGGCCGAAAAGGAGCTGCTCAGCGCTCCCCGGCCCGCCTACTGTGTCCGCCATGCGCCCGAACCGGCTTCGCATCATCTGCCCACCGCCCCGCTCCTGAGCGGGGTGTTGACGGGCCCGGCTGCCGCATCACCGTGGCCGCGGCCTCAATTCGGCGTGCCTGGAGGACCCTTCCGCCGCTGATCCCCTTGGTGCCCCGCTCCGACGTCGCCTTCATCCACGTCGAAGCCGGAGCCCTCGTATGCTCACGCACAGCTCACTCACGCCCGCCCGCTCCAAGCGGTCGGGCGGCACCGCCCTGCTTGTCCTGGCCGGAGTCCTCTGGGGCACCGGCGGTCTGGCCGGCTCCCTGCTCGCCGCCTCGGCGGGACTCGAACCGGCCGCCGTAGCCGCGTACCGCCTGCTGACCGGCGGAGCGCTCATCACGGCGTACGCCATGGCAACGGGCCGCCTGCGCTCCCTGCCCCGCACACGCTCGACCGCGATCCGCATCGCCACGTCCGGCGCCCTGCTGGCCCTCTTCCAGGCGGCCTACTTCGCAGCCGTACAGGCCACTTCAGTCGGCCTGGCGGCACTCACGACCATGGTCGCCGTCCCGGTCCTGGTGACGACGGGTTCCGCCGTGCTGGACCGCCGCCTGCCGACCCCTCGCGCGACGGCATCGATCCTGATCGCGGTGGGCGGCCTGGCCCTGCTCCTCGACTCCCCCACCACCTCCACGGCCAACCTCACCACGGGAACAGCCCTGTCTCTCCTGGCCGCGGCCGGCTTCGCCACTCTCACCCTGACCCACCGCACCCCACTCCCCACCCAGGACCAGACCGCGACAACAGGCCTCAGTTTCCTCGCGGGCGGCCTCCTCCTGTCCCCCATAGGCCTGACGACCGGCATGACCCTCACCCCCCGCCCGGACACCGTGGCGGCACTGGCCTTCCTGGCCGCCTTCCCCACGGCCATCGCCTACACCGCCTACTTCGCCGGCCTCCACCGCACCACCCCCACCGCCGGAGTCATCGCCGTCCTGCTGGAACCCGTGACGGCCACGGCCTTGTCGGTCCTCCTCCAACACGACCCTCTGACCGCTCTCCAGTCCCTCGGCGTGCTCCTGGTCCTGACCTCGATCGCCCTCCAACAGACGACTCCCGGAACCGACGGATGACAGCCCCCGGGCCCCGGAGGGATCCGGGGCCCGGAGAAGGGGATGTGGAGCGCCCGTGAGGGTGCTGTGACCTGCGGGAGGCCGTCTGACCTGCGTGATAGGAAGATCGTCAAGCACGGGGGCTCATGACCACAGCACCACACCGGCCCCCTGAGGAACGAAGCGGGGAAAGAGCACAGCGTGAACTTCAGGAAGCCCCTTGTCCGTCTGGGCGTCACGACCATGACCGCCGTGGGCCTCGCCCTCACCGCCGGCATCGGCACGGCCAGCGCCGCCGCCAAGCCCAACACGGTCGACTACTTCTACTCGGGCGGCAAGAAGCGGGCCATGGTCGTCTTCGAGCCGCGCGACTCCGCGCGGGACGACGAGCGCGTCGTCGTCGACGACCTGAGCAAGGACAATCACTACATCTGGACCGAGATCTACGACGTCACCGCGGAGAAGAAGAAGGGCACCTGCCAGACCAGCTCCTTCAAGTCCTGCGCCTTCGCGATCCCCGAGGGCCACAAGGTCCGCATCAACGTCTACCGGATGAACTCCAACGACGTCGACTTCATGGACGAGGTCCAGACGAAGAGCGGCAAGCTGCCGACGGCGTAACCGCACCGGGCGCCGTCTCAGGCACCGTCCGCCCCGCTTCGCCAGGCGAACAGCCTGGCGGAGTGGGCGCCCAGTGCAAGCACCATGGACACCGCGGTGCAGCCGCCCCACAGCATGACTGTCGACGGCGAGGTGTGGTCCAGCACCACTCCGCCCAGAAGCGCACCGACGGAGATCGTGGCCTGGAAGGACGCCGTGAACAGAACCGATGCCGCCTCGGGGGTGGTCGGCGCCACCCTGGCGAACCAGGTCTGCGAGGCGACGGGCACCGCGCCGTAGCCGACGCCCCACACGATCAGCAGCACGACTGCCCCGACAGACCGGCCTCGCGCGCCGCCAGGGTGCTGTACGCGATATCCGCGACCTGCGCAGCCATTGGCGCTCTGCTGTGGATCCGCGACCGGACCAGCGCGCCCCCAGGTACTACGGGGACTTCCTCGCAGGGCTCTCCATCAGGCCCTGCCGGTGCTGGTCATGGCAGTGCTCATCTCCGTGACATTTCGTAAGCCTCGCGGATGGCTGCGGGGATACGCCCACGATCATTTACGAGATAGCCGTTGGTGCGGGCCCAGAGGCGTATCGGCTCGTCCTCCGGACGGGGGGAATCGAGCTCACGGGATCTGGCCGGCCTGCCAGGGCCTCTCCAGTCTCCCGAGGAGACTCCTTCCAGCCGGTCCGCCGCATCCTGGAAGAAGGCGAACAACGAGGCGTATGTGCCTTCCTCAGGACCGTCTGCTTCAGCCCACGTTCCGACGGTTCCGTTGCGCGTGTCCAGAAACGTCCCGTAGAGGCCGTCGCGCTCCGCGGCGATTGGCACCCACTCACGGCGCCAGAGCGGATAGTCGGGGTCTGCGGACGGTTGCATCTCCTCCAAGCCCATCCGGCTGAGGTAGACCCGCTGAATGTCCGTCAGGCCCAGAAGGAGATGGCCGCCGAGGATGGCGATGTCGCACCCCAGCGCCACCAGACACGAATGGGCATCGGGTTGCCTGCCGGCATCGATGTCGTTCGCCAGAAGCCACTGGCGCATCTCCCTCGGCAGCTCCAGCCCCATGCGCAGCTCGGCTTGGCTGATGGCCGCCTGGCTCCCCGGACCGCCGAGGGCAGCGAAAACTTCAGGGTCGTGCCGCTCAAGCCACGCGGTCACCCGGCCCCACGCCTCTCGTACGTCTCCTGACTCGTGCACCGGAGTTTCACTCATGTGCGATCTCCACCTCCGTAGCATGCGCAGACACGCGGAGCAGGCCCACCTGTGTATGGGAAGACCGTATGCGGGACCACTGACAAGGACTGACTCACCCGGGCGGGGGCGGCGAGGGCACGCGCGTGTTGTCGATCTTGGAATGTCCTTGAGGGGTCACCCGGTAGTGCTCTCCGCCGCCGGAGTCCATCCGCGAGCTGGCGTTCACATGCACGTGGTCGTGCTCAAGGTGGTAGAAGAAGCCGCCCATCATGCCGATCACCTGAAAGAAGATTTTCACTGACGGCCCCTCCGTGAGGGGGGACAGCGGCGGCAGCAGGTGTTCGATCTCCTCGAAGCAGCGTCCGGTCGTCTCCCGCAGCAGCGAGTGGAAGTGGTGCTCCAGTGCGTCCGAAGGAGAGGGAAGCTGCCGTACCGCGACCGGTTCCAGCAGTTCCAGCAGATGCGTGTGCCCTCGCTCCCGCGCGACGTCGACGGCGCGCCGTCCGTCCCGCGTGCGCTGCGTCCGCCAGGCGCCGTGCGCCACCAGCCGGGAGACGACGGAGAAGTCCGCGCCGTGCCAGGCCGCCTGATGCAGCGCGGTGAAGCCGCTGCGGTTGCCGGCCCTGGGGAGGTTGGCCCACCCCGGATTCTTGCCCAGCAGTTGGAAGAGACCGTTCCAGTCAGCGTCCCGGGCCATGTCCGCCAATCGGTCCCGCTCGTCCAGGTACCAGCCGTTGAAACGCTCGCGGTCGGTGATGCCGTCCCAATTCATGGTGATCACGTCTGCACGCTAACCGACCCGGTCGGAAGCCTCCCGGCCCGAACTCGACGACCTGCGCCTGCACAAGTGGGCCCACATGCTCGGCTTCGGCCTCTCCCAGAGTTCCGGCCTGGGGCGACGAGTACGTAAACCGCTGCACGGCGGAGACTGCGGAGTGGGAAGCGTGCCAACGCCTGACATCAACCGTTGCTGTACTTCGCTGCTGTACGACCCCGAAATGCCAGAGGCCCCGGAGTGATCCGGGGCCTCTGGTCTGTGTGCACTCGGCAGGATTCGAACCTGCAACCTTCTGATCCGTAGTCAGATGCTCTATCCGTTAAGCTACGAGTGCTTGTCTTGTTTAGTTTTGCCGCCGGTCCCGGCCCTTGCGGCCCGCTCTCGGCGACAGGAAGAACATTACATGACTGCCGTCGACATGTGAAATCCGTTCGTCGCACCGCTTGTGAGCTGCGAAAACGTGCTCCAGGGGGCCGGTGGGCGATCTTGGGAACGACGAAGCCCCGGTCGGGAGGACCGGGGCTTCGGGTGATCGCGCGGAGGCGGAGGGATTTGAACCCTCGATGGGCTTTAAGACCCAAACCGCATTAGCAGTGCGGCGCCATAGACCGGACTAGGCGACGCCTCCAGCACAGCCACTCACGCGAGCGCGAGTGGTGCGTGCAGATGATGACACAGTCGAGCGGCGTGTCACCAATCGACATCCACGGTACTAGGCCGGTGGGGCGGAGGGCAAAGCGTTTGGCCCTGGTGGGGCGCGGGCGCAACGCCCTCGGGGGTGGGGCGTTAGTCAGGGCATGTCGAAGGTCATCGCGCAGGGCGCCTCCGGCGGGCTTCGTCGGCTCGTCGTCACCGCCGCCGCCTCCCTCGCTGCCGTCGCCTCGGCACCCGCCGGTCCTGCCTCGGCCGTCCCGGCCTCGGCTGTTCCTACCGCCCCGGGTTCCGGCGATCACCTCACCGTCACCGTCCGGCACGCGGGCGACGGCAAGGACGGGACGTACGAGTTGCGCTGCCACCCCGGCGGGGGCAGCCATCCGCAGGTGGACGGGGCCTGTCGGGCGGTCGAGCGGAACACACGGTGGGGGAGGGAGACCTTCGCGCCCGCGCCGGAGGGGGAGATCTGCACCATGCTGTACGGCGGGCCGGCCACCGCGCACGTCACCGGGATCTGGGCCGGGCGGCCCGTCGACGCTACGTACGACCGCAGCAACGGGTGTCAGATCGCGCGGTGGGACAGGTTCGTCCCTCTGCTGCCCGACCTGGGCTCGTGAGCGCCTTTGTCCTCCAGTGTCCGAGCCACGACCGTTCGGTGAATGTCGAGCGGAGGTCCCGGGGGGGTTGGAGTACCCGGAGTGCCCGTGCACACGTTCTACGTCACTTCTTGGTGCGAGCTCCCTCTCATCCGGCGTCGCGACCGCAACCGCAGCCCTTAGACTCCCTCGCGTGACACGCTGCGGGCCGGTTGGCAAGATGGCCCGAGCGGTCGGCAAGGTGCGGTAACAGGGAGGAAGCGACTCGTGAGCAGCAGGCCATCCCGAGGCGCTGCTCGCCTCGCAGCCATACTGGACGCACTGCCGGACGCGTTGGTGCTGGTCAACGCCAACGGGACCGTCGTCAACGCCAACACCATCGCCCTGGAGGCCTTCGAGACGCCGGGCACCGCCCTCGTCGGGCGCGGGCTGCTCGATCTGCTGCCGCAGTTCGACTCGCGGCTCATCCCGGGGTCGATGCGCCGGCCCGACCACATGGATCCGCGCGGCCGCACCAAGCCGACGCGGATGGTCGCGCGGCGGACGGACGGCACCGAGTTCCCGGTCGAGGTCACCAGCGCGAACCTCGAGAACGGGCAGCAGGCCTACGACGGTTACGGCTACACCGGTGACGAACTGCTGATGCTGGTCGTACGCGACCTGTCCGGCACCATCGACACCGAGGCCGAGCTGGCGCGCTCGCAACGGCAGACCGAGATGATCCTCCGGGCGGCGTCCGAGGGTGTCGTCGGGACCGACACCGACGGGCGGATCGTCCTCGTCAATCCGGCCGCCGCGCAGATCCTGGGCTACCGCGCCAGTGATCTCGGCGGCAAGGAGCTGCACGACCTCGTCCTGCACTCGCGCGCCGACGGCACGTCCTTCCCGTACGAGGAGTCCCCGCTCGCCGACACCCTGCGCTCCGGGCGCAAGCACCGGGTGCGTGGGCAGGTGCTGTGGTCCAAGAGCGGGGACAAGGTCTCGGTGGACCTGACCACCGCCCCGGTGCGCGACGGAGACCAGCTCGTCGGCGCCGTCATGACCTTCACCGACCGCCGCCCCTACGACACCCTCGCCGAGGAGAAGGCGGCCGTCGAGAAGCGGCACGCGGACGAGCTGGAACGGCTCTCCGAGGAACACGCCTCCGACCTCACCGCGCTGCGCCAGCAGCACGTCACCGAGGTGGAGGAGCTGCGCGAGGAGCACGAGGAGGAACTGGCGGCCGGAGAAGACCGGTACGCCGCCCTCGCCGAGCGCGAGAAGGACCGGTACGAGGCTCTCACCGCCCGGCACGAGCAGCTGCTGACGCTGCTGGGGCGGTCACTGCGCGGGCCCCTGGACGAGTTGCGTCGCGAGCTGGCCACGCTCGCCGCGGACGACGCCGGGCAGTTGTGGCCCGAGGCCAACCAGGTGCTGCACCACCTGTCGGCCGGCTACTCCCGGATCACGGCCCTCATCGACAACGTCCTCGGCTACCAGCTGCTCGACACCGGCGATCAGTCGATCACCCGTACGAACGTCATGCTCGACTCCGTCGTCGCCGCCGGTGTCGACGGGGCCGTCGAGCTCATCGGCCCCGGGCGCGTGCAGTTCGCGGTGCACGCGCCGCCCATCGAGGCCCAGGTCGACTCGCGGCTGCTCGCCACCGCGCTCGCGCATCTCGTCGCGGACGTGGCCGGCGTGGACGCGACCGGGAACTCGCCCGTCTCGGCGGGCGGTTACATGGACAACACCGTCGTCGTGGCGGCGGCGCAGCGCGGCGAGGTCGTACGGATCGAGGTGCGCGGGCCGTACGCCGGGGGAGACCCGGTGCACGAGCCGATCGTGCGCGGCATCGTCCGGGCGCACGGCGGCGTGCTGCAGACGCACGAGGTGCCGGGCATGAGCGGCAGCGCGTACGTCCTCGAAGTCCCGCTCGGGGAAGGGGCGGGGGCCGTCGCGGCCCAGGCTCCGGCCGCGCTCGGGGCCGGAGAGGCGGGCGGCGTCGACGACGGCGGCACGGCCGCCGGGCAGACGTCCGGTGGTGGGCGTCGGCGTGGGCGGCGAGGCTCCACGGACGCGTTCCTTGAGAGCGAGGTTCCGGGCGGCGAGGGCTCCGAGGGCGGCGGCGGTACGGGTACCGCGGACGATGCCGGTGACAGCTCGGGCGCCTCGGGCGCCGAGGTCGCCGTGCCCACCGGGCGGCGGCGCCGACGCGGGGCCGCCGAGGCGGAGGCGCCCGCCCTGGCGCCGGGCGACGGTCGTGAGGTCTCCGGCGGTACCGGCCGGCGGCGTGGGCGGCCGGCCGAGGACGCCGCCGGCGCGGCAGCCGCGGGTGCGGCCCAGGCGCTGCCTCCGGGGCTGGTCCAGGCCCTGCCGCAGGGGGCTGTTCCGGGCGTGTCCGAGGGTGCCGTCGTGACGGCCGCCGAGCATGCCGCGGGTACCGCCGCCTCGAACACGGGACTCGGCGGCACGGTTCCGCCGCAGGGCGTGCCCGTGCCCAGCGGACGGCGCGCCCGGCGTCCCGACGACGAACAGCACGCGTTGCCGCCGGCGCTGCCCGCCGCTTCCGGCGCGGGTGGCTCCGAGGACAGCGGGAACGGGGAGAACCCCCAGCCGACCGGGCGCCGTCGGCGTGCCCTGGCCGCGGCTACGGAGCGTGCCGCCGCACAGCAGGCCGGTCCCCGCGCGGTGTTCGCCCTGCCGCCGGCGGAGGCGGACCGGACGGCGGAGGGTGCGCAAGGCGCGCCCGGTGCGCCTGGTGCGCCTGGTGGTGTGGCTGGCGCGCCTGGTACGGCTGGTGCACCGAGTGCGCAGGGTGGTGCGGCAGGTGCGCCTGGTACCGCCGATGCGCCGGGTACGGCAATTGCGCCGGGGCAGGTTCCCGTGCAGGCACAGATCCCGGCTCAGGGTGCCGTGCCGCAGCCGGTTCCTCCGCAGATGGCGCAGCAGATCCCGCATCAGATCCCGCAGCAGGGCGCCCGGCAGGCCGCGCAGCCGGTCGCACCGCAGGCATCCGTCCAGATTCCCCAGCAGATGCCGATCTCCGCGCCCGGTGTCTCCGCCGACGCCCTGGTCGACCAGGGTCGGCACGACGCCGTCCCGCATGACCAGTCCGACGATCACACTCCGCCGCAGCCGCACCCCACGAGCGCTCCGACGGGCCGTCGTCGACGCGCCGTGGCCCGGCCGGCGGAGGCCGCCGGTACGCCCGGGCAGGAGGCCCCCGCGTCGCCGGTTCCGACCGGTCCCGCGGTTCCGGCCGCTCAGGCCGCACAGGCCGCACAGGCCGCACAGGCCGCACAGGCCGCACAGACGGTTCCTGCCCAGGGGCAGGACCCGTCCGCCGTCTCCGCGCCGGCGCAAGGCACGCAGCCCGTCGCGGGCCCGCCCGCCCCCGTCCAGCAGCCCGCTCCCGGCCAGCCCCTTCCCGCGCAGGCGGGCCAGAGCCACGGCCAGGTCCAGGAGCCGCAGGCCCAGCCGGAGCAGGCCGCTGCTCCCGGTGTCCCCGCGCCCTCCCAGCCCGTCCCCGGCCAGCCCCTCCCGGCCCCGGCACCCGGTGCCCCCCAGGGCACCCCCGCCGCCGGTACGCCCGCCCCGCAGCCGTGGATCATCGCCGACGACGAGACGCCGGACGCCGGTACGCCCGTACCGCCGAACGGCACCGCCGTCCCCGGCGCCCCGCCCGCGCCCGCACCACAGGCGCCGAACGCCTCGGCCACCCCGGTGCCGGGCACCCCCCTGCCGCCGGAGGCCGCGGCACCCGCCCAGGCCCAGCAGGCACAAGCGCAGCAGGCACAGGCACAGCCCCGCGCCGCACAGCCCCTCCCCGCCGAGAGCGCCGCGCCCAGCGCCACCGCCACGGCCGCTCCCCCCGCCCCCGCCGCCCCCGTGGATCCGAACTCCACCCAAGGCCGGGCCATCAGCGTGCGGACCCTGGGCCAGGGTGTGCCGTTCACTCGGCAGGCGGCGCAGGTGCAGCAGCCGACGGCCCAGACGCCTCCCCCGCACCAGTCGGGCGGCTCGGGTCGGCGTCGCAAGCTCGGTACCCGGCAGGAGCCGGTCGCCACAGTCGCCACGCCCCCGGAGCAGACGGCCCGCCCGCACCCCCAGACCGAGCAGCCGCCCGTCCAGACCCCGCCCCAGGCCCAGGGCCAGACCCCGCCCCAGCCGCTGCCGCAAGCCCAGCCCCAGCCGGCCCTGGCCGGTCAGTCCCGGCTCGCGCAGGCGACGGAGGGGGCGGGACGGTCGTACGCCATAGGTGCGCCCGACGAGAACGCCGCCGAGGGGCCGGAGCCGCTGGACGGGCCCGGCGGGGCGATCGAGGTGGCGGACCCGCCGCGACCGCAGCCGATGGACGACGAGCTGCCGCCGGAGCCGCTGGACAACCCGCGGCGGCTGCTGGTGTGGCCGGCGCCGGACGTGAGTACCCAGCAGGCGCTGAGTGACCGCGGGTACCGGCCCGTCATCGTGCACTCGCGCGAGGAGGTCGACGCGCAGATCGCCGCCTTCCCGGCCGCGCTGTTCGTGGACCCCCTGACCGGGCCGATCACCCGCACCGCGCTGCAGTCGCTGCGGCAGGCCGCCGTGGCCGCGGAGGTGCCGGTGCTGGTCACGGCCGGGCTCGGGCAGGCGACGCGCGAGGCGGCGTACGGCGCCGACCCCGCCGTACTGCTGAAGGCGCTGGCGCCTCGGGACAGCGAGCAGCATCCGCCGCGGGTGCTGCTCATCGAGGAGCACGCGGAGATCGCGCTGGCGCTGACGTCGACGCTGGAGCGGCGCGGGATGCAGGTCGCGCGGGCGGCGAGTGACGCGGACGCTGTGACGCTCGCCGGGCAGCTGCGGCCGAACCTGGTCGTGATGGACCTGATGCAGGTGCACCGGCGCCGGGCCGGGATCGTGGACTGGCTGCGGGCGAACGGGCAGCTCAACCGCACCCCGCTCGTCGTCTACACGGCCGCCGTCGACCAGGCCGACCTGCCGCGGCTGGCGTCGGGCGAGACGGTCCTCTTCCTCGCCGAGCGCTCGACCAGCACGGAGGTGCAGAGCCGGATCGTCGACCTGCTGGCCCGGATCGGAACGAACTAGGCAGGACGGGCCCCGCCCGCCCGCGCCGTCAGCCTGCGCGGGCGGGGGCGCCGTGGCTGCTGGCTGGGCCTACCGCCGTACTACGAGGGCGCCTCACCGCCGTACGGGCGGCCCCACCGCCGTGCGAGGGGCGGTGAGGCCGCCCCACCGCCGTGCGAGGAGGGGCCCCACCCGCCGTACGAGGAAGCGGCCTCACCCGCCGTACGAGGCGCACGGCGGTGAGGCCCCCTCGCCTTGTACGGCAAGTCAGAGCCGCTTGACGTCCAGCTCCCCCTCCGCGTACTGCCTGCGCAGCACCTTCTTGTCGAACTTGCCGACGCTCGTCTTCGGCACCGCCTCGATGACGGTCCAGCGCTCCGGGAGCTGCCACTTGGCGATGTGGCCCTCGTCGGCGAGGAAGGCGCGCAGGGTCTCGAAGTCGGCGGTGGCGCCCTCCTTGAGGACCACGGTGGCCAGCGGGCGCTCGCCCCACTTCTCGTCGGGCACGGCGACGACCGCGGCCTCGGCGACGTCCGGGTGGGACATCAGGGCGTTCTCCAGCTCGACGGAGGAGATCCACTCGCCGCCGGACTTGATGACGTCCTTGGCGCGGTCGGTGAGGGTGAGATACCCGTCCGCGCTGATGGTGCCGACGTCGCCGGTCTTCAGCCAGCCGTCCTCGCTGAACTTGTCGGCGGGGCGCAGGGGTTCGGCGCCGACGCCGTTGTAGTAGGCGCCCGCGATCCAGGGGCCGCGCACCTCCAGCTCGCCCGCGGACTCGCCGTCCCAGGGGAGGCGCTCGCCGCCGGGGCCGGTGAGGCGGGCCTCCACGCTGGTCGGGAAGCGGCCCTGAGTGACGCGGTAGGCGAACTCCTCGTCGGTGCCGACCACGTGGGCCGGCGTCCGGGCGACCGTGCCGAGCGGGGAGGTCTCCGTCATGCCCCAGGCGTGACAGAGCCGCATGCCCAGCTTGTCGAAGGCTGTCATGAGGGAGGGCGGGCAGGCCGAGCCGCCGACGGTGACCTGGCCGAGGGAGCTGACGTCACGGGGCCGGGCGGTCAGTTCGGCCAGCAGGCCCTGCCAGATGGAGGGGACGGCGGCCGCGTAGGTCGGGCGTTCGGCCTCGATCATCTCGGCGAGGGGCGCGGGCTGGAGGAAACGGTCCGGCATGAGCAGGTTCACGCCGGTCATGAAGGTGGCGTGCGGCAGGCCCCAGGCGTTGACGTGGAACTGGGGGACCACGACCAGCGCGTTGTCCTGGTCGGTCAGGCCCATCGACTGGGCCATGTTGACCTGCATGGAGTGCAGGTAGATCGAGCGGTGGCTGTAGACCACGCCCTTGGGGTCGCCGGTGGTGCCGGAGGTGTAGCACATGGCGGCGGCCTGGCGTTCGTCCAGCTCGGGCCAGTCGTACGCGGTCGGCTTCCCGGCGATCAGGTCCTCGTACTCGTGCACCTGCGCGGTGGCGCCCGCGAGCGGGGAACGGTCGCCCGGGCCGGAGACGACGACGTGCTCGACCGTCGTCAGGTGCGGGAGCAGCGGGGCCAGCAGCGGCACCAGGGAACCGTTGACGATCACGACCTTGTCGGCCGCGTGGTTCACGATCCAGGCGAGCTGCTCGACGGGGAGGCGGAGGTTCAGGGTGTGGAGGATCGCGCCCATGGAGGGGATCGCGAAGTACGCCTCGACATGGTCGGAGTTGTTCCACATGAGCGTGGCGACCCGGTCGTCGTCCGCGACGTGGAGGTCGTCGCGCAGGGCGTGCGCCAGCTGGGCGCTGCGGGCACCGATCTCGGCGAAGGAGCGGCGGTGCGGCTCGTCCTCGCCGGTCCAGGTGGTCACCTGTGAGGTGCCGTGGATCGTCGACCCGTGGGTCAGGATCCTCGAGATCAGCAGCGGTACGTCCTGCATCGTGCTCAGCACGGTGTCCTCCCGGGCGACATGGCAACGCGGTGGTAAAGGCTGGGCCGATTCTGCGCACATACCACGCGGTATGTCACTAGCTCCGGGCGATCGATCACATGTCGTTGCGCAGGGAGAACGCTTGCCGTGTACGAGCTGTCGTCTGAACGAACAGACCTAGCGCGCGAGTTCCAGCTCCGGGTCCTCGCGCAGTTTGCCGAGCGCCCTCGACACCGCCGACTTCACCGTGCCCACCGACACGCCGAGCACTTCGGCCGTCTGGGCCTCACTCAGGTCCTCGTAGTACCTGAGGACGACCATGGCCCGCTGCCGTGCGGGCAGTTTCGCGATCGCCCGCCACATCGCGTCGTGCAGGGCCTGCCGCTCCGCCGGGTCGTCGCCTCCCGGCATCGGCTCCGGCTCGGGCAGCTCGTCGCACACGAACTCGTCGACCTTGCGCTTGCGCCACTGCGAGGTGCGCGTGTTCAGCAGCGCGCGGCGCACATAGCCGTCCAGCGCCCGGTGGTCCTCGATGCGCTCCCACGCCACGTACGTCTTGGCCAGCGCGGTCTGCAGCAGGTCCTCCGCGTCGCACGGGTTCGCGGTGAGCGACCGGGCGGTGCGCAGCAGCACCGGCTGGCGGGCCCTCACGTACGAGGAGAAGGAGGGGTACGGCGCGTACGGTCGGGACCGCGTCGCGGCGTTCGAGGCGCTGGTGCAGACGGGTGGGGTCATGGCTCAACGCTAGGAGTGAGGGCCCCTCCACCGGATCGGCCGCAGGTCCTGAAGCAGAGTCCGCCTCAGGTTGTAGGGGTGGCGCTGAGTCCACCTCCTAGAGGTGGACGAGAGGGCGGGGCGTACTACGGGTTCGCCCCTGGGGGTAGGACGTACGCAGCAGCCGGCTCCGGCACCCGATCACGCGTCCGTGGTCAGGACCAGCCCCGACGTCGGTACGCCCGTCCCCGCCGTGACGAGGACGCGTTCGGCGCCCGGCACCTGGTTCACGGCCGTGCCGCGCAGCTGCCGTACCGCCTCCGCGATGCCGTTCATGCCGTGCAGGTACGCCTCTCCGAGCTGGCCGCCATGGGTGTTGAGGGGCAGGCGGCGCTCGGCGACGAGGCCGGCGGCCTCGCCGGGCGCGCAGAAGCCGAACTCCTCCAGCTGCATCAGCACGAACGGGGTGAAGTGGTCGTACAGGATCCCCACGTCGATGTCGGCGGGCGCGAGCCCGGAGGTGCGCCACAGCTGGCGGGCGACCACGCCCATCTCGGGCAGACCGGTGAGGTCGTCGCGGTAGAAGCTGGTCATCTGCTCCTGCGCCCGGCCCGCGCCCTGGGCGGCCGCGGCGACGACGGCGGGCGGGCGCGGCAGGTCGCGGGCCCGTTCGACGGAGGTGACGACCAGGGCCTGTCCGCCGTCCGTCTCCTGGCAGCAGTCCAGCAGCCGCAGCGGCTCCACGATCCAGCGCGAGGCGGCGTGGTCGGCGAGGGTGATGGGCCGGCCGTGGAAGTACGCCGCCGGGTTGGTCGCCGCGTACGCCCGGTCCACGACGGCCACCTGCCCGAACGCCTCCGGGGTGAGCCCGTGGGAGTGCAGATACCGCTGGGCGGCCATCGCCACCCAGGAGGCCGGGGTGAGCAGCCCGAACGGCAGGGACCAGCCGAGCGCGGCCCCCTCGGCGGAGGGTTCACGGTGCTGGACGCCCGAGCCGAAGCGCCGGCCCGACCGCTCGTTGAAGGCGCGGTAGCAGACCACGACCTCTGCCACGCCCGCGGCGACGGCGAGCGCCGCCTGCTGGACGGTCGCGCACGCCGCGCCGCCGCCGTAGTGGATGCGGGAGAAGAAGGACAGCTCGCCGATCCCGCAGGCCTGCGCCACGGTGATCTCCGGGCTGGTGTCCATCGTGAAGGTGACCATGCCGTCCACGTCGGCCGGCGTGAGCCCCGCGTCCTCCAGGGCCGCGCGCACCGCCTCCGCCGCGAGCCGCAGCTCACTGCGCCCGGAGTCCTTGGAGAACTCCGTCGCCCCGATACCGACGACGGCCGCCCGCCCGCCGAGGGCGTCCCGGGTGCGTACGCTCATTCCGCGTTCCCCTCCCGGGGGTCGTGGACCGTGACGCGGACCGTGACCGACTCGGGGTCGTCGTCCGGGACCTCTTCGGCCGTGACGCGGACCGTGGCGGTGTCCCGGTCCGGGACGCCGCCGACCGTGACCGTCCTGGCCTCCCCGTCCGGGATGTCGCCGCCCCCCACGGGCACCGTCACCGTGACCGTGCCGGTGACGTGGCGGCCGATGTCGTTGTCCCCGGTGACCCGCACCACGGCCGTGTCGCCGTCGACCTCCTCGACCGTGCCGCGCAGCACCATCGTGTCGCCGGGGTGGTTGGGGGCGCCGAGGCGGACGGCGACCTTGCGGAGGACGGCCGTGGGGCCGAAGTGGTCGGTGATGTAGCGGCCGACCAGGCCGTTGGTGGTCAGGATGTTCATGAAGATGTCGGGGGAGCCCTTCTGCCGGGCGGCCTCCGGGTCGTGGTGGACGTCCTGGTAGTCCCGGGAGGCGACGGCACCGGCGACGATCGACGTGCGGGTGATCGGTATCTCCAGCGCGGGCAGCTCGTCCCCGGCCCTCATCCGGCCACCCCCTGGAAGACCGGAAGCACCAGCTCGTCGTCGTACCGCCGGAACTCCAGCCGCACCGGCATCCCGATCCGCACCTTGTCGTACGGCACTCCCACCACGTTGCTGACGATCCGCACGCCCTCCGCCAGCTCGATCAGCCCGACCGCGTAGGGCGGATCGAAGGCCGGGAAGGGCGGGTGGTGCATCACGACGTACGAGAAAACGGTCCCCTCTCCGCTCGCCTCGACGGTGTCCCACTCCGGCGAACCGCAGGCGGCGCAGCCGGGCAGCCAGGGGAAGCGCAGGGTGTCGCAGGCGGTGCAGCGCTGGATGAGCAGCCGGTTGCCTTCGACGCCGGCCCAGAAGTCGGCGTTGTCGCGGTTGATCACGGGGCGGGGGCGGCGCTGCCGTGTCCGCTGCCGTGCGGGCGCGTACTTGAGGATGCGGAAGCGGTGTGTGCCTGCCGGTTCCCGTCCCGTGCCGGTCCGGACGTCGGTGCGGGTGGTGACGAAGTAGCCGCTGCCCAGTCTGGTCGTCTTGCGCGCGGAGACCGACTCGATCACGGTGTCGAAGGTGATCTCGTCGCCGGGGCGCAGGGGCCGCAGGTACTCCTGCTCGCAGTCGGTGGCGACCACCGCGGTGTATCCGGCGCCGTCGAGCAGCCCGAGGAGTTCCTCGTACGCCTGTGCGCGTCCCGCGTGGCCGGAGAGGCCGCCCATGGTCCACACCTGGAGCATGGTGGGCGGTGCGACGGCGTCGGCGCCGCGGTACGCCGGGTTGTGGTCGCCCATCGCCTCGCACCAGTGCCGGATCATGGGCGCGTTGACGGGGTCCTTGCCGACGCCGGCGACGGCGGCGGGCCGCCCCTCGAAGGCCTTCAGCCGCACCGCGAGTTCGTCGTCCACGGCCGTACTCCTTCCCGCACGAGGATTCCTGACTGTCCGTCAGATGATGTCCACTGTCAAGGTCGCGTTCCGGGCGAACACGCACCCACGACGACGGAGGAACCCCCTTCCCATTTTCGAACATTCGTACGAACATGGAGGCATGGCCATCATCGACCGGCACCCCCGGCAGGCCACCACCATGGCCCTCGCCCACGCGCTGTCAGCCGCGGAACGCGGCCTGGCCGTCATCCCCCTGGCCCGGACCAAACTCCCGGCCCTGCGCTCCCCCCACCGCGACGACCCCGCCGCACCCCCCTGCCACGGCGAGTGCGGCCGCCCGGGCCACGGCGTGTACGACGCCTCGACCGACCCGGCGCGCATCCGCGCCCTGTTCGGCGCGGCCCCCTGGGCCACCGGCTACGGCATCGCCTGCGGCCTGCCTCCGCACCACCTCGTCGGCGTCGACCTGGACACCAAGACCGGTACGGACTCCACGGCGGCCCTGCGCGAACTCGCCCTGCGCCACCTGTTCACCATCCCCGCCACGGTCGTCGTCGTGACCCCCAGCGGCGGCCGCCACCTGTGGCTGAGCGGCCCCCCGGACGTCGTCGTACCGAACTCGGCGGGCCGTCTGGCCCCCGGCATCGACATCCGCGGTGCCGGCGGCTACCTCGTGGGCCCCGGCTCCCGTACCGACCACGGCGTCTACACCACCGCCCCCGGCACCGCCCACCTGCCGCCCGCGCCCTGTCCGCCCTCGCTCCTGCGCCTGCTGCTCCCTCCACCCCGCCACCCGGCGTCCTCCGGAACCCGGCACGGACACGGCCAGGGCCTGCTCCACTTCGTCCTCGCCGCGCACGAGGGCCAGCGCAACACCCGCCTCTTCTGGGCCGCCTGCCGCGCCTACGAGGACGGCATCGGCCCCGCCCTGGCCGACGCGCTCGTCGACGCCGCCGTCCACACCGGCCTCACGGCCCGCGAGGCACGCTCCACGATCGCGTCGGCGGAACGCATGACGCGGCACCGCTCACAAAAAACGGAGGCACACGACGAATCACGGCCCTAACGTGCCCCCATGACCCTCGCCCGCATCATCCTCACCTCCGGCCGCACGATCGCCCTGTCCGAGCTGCGGCTGTCCTCGACGTACGGCGGGATGCTGGAGGGGTATCCGTGCCGCCTCGTCAACGTCATGCGGATCAAAGGCCAGTTGAGGTGGGCGGAACAGACCTTCTCCCGCTCCCCGGTCCATCTCGTCGATCCCCCGCGTGAACAGCCGGACGACCCGTACACGGGCGCCTTCGGCCCGGTGGAGACCCTGCCGCCCGTGGCCTGCGTCGGCGCGTTCCACTCGACGGCGATCTCACCGGACCACGACCCGGTCCTGTACCGCTCGACGCTCACCGTGGTGTGGTTCCAGGAGTCACCGACGGCCCCGTCCGAGGAGGACGCGGAGTCGGGGCTTCGGGGGCTGGCGTGGGAGGAGCTGGCGCGGGACTACGAGCTCTAGGGCGCGCGTGCCGGGCGTCGCAGGGCGGGCGGGGCTTTCGCAACACGTCCTGGGGGCGCTGTTCCGCGCGGCCGAGCCCTACCGGCGGTGCAAGCCGTCGACCGCTGTTGTGGCGGCCCTGGCGATCAGGGCGTCGCGGCGTTCGGCGCCCTGCTGGTCGCGGGTGGACATGATCGCCATGACGATGGGGTTGCCGCCGTCGTCCGGCCAGACCACGGCGATGTCGTTGCGTCCCCCGTATCCGGCGGTGCCGCTCTTGTCTGCGACGGTCCAGCCCTTCGGGACGCCGGCCCGGATGAGCGTGTCGCCGGTCATGTTCGTCTCCATCCACTGCCTCAGGTGCCGGCGTTCGTCCCGGCCGAGGGTGTCGCCGAGCAGGAAGGCCCGCAGGTCGCCGGCCATCGCGCGGGGCGTGCTCGTGTCGCGGAGGTCGCCCGGTGTGCCGTCGCTCATCTCGGGCTCGTACCGGTCCATCTCGGTGACGTCGTCACCGAGTCCCTCCAGCACCTTCTCCAGGCCGTCGGGCCCGCCGAGCTCCTTCAGGAGCAGGTTGACCGCCGTGTTGTCGCTGTACCAGAGGGTGGCGGCGCACAGCCCGCGCAGGCTCATCCCCTTCCCGGCGAAGTTCTCCGTGACGGGCGAGTCGGCGACCACCTCGTCCTTCCCATAGGCGATGACCTTGTCCATCCCCTCCGTCCCGTACTTCCGGAGTACGGCGCCGGCCGCCAGCGCCTTGAACGTGGAGGCGTACGCGAACCGGTCGTCGGCCTGGTAGGCGACCGTCCGGCCCGTGCCGGTGTCCAGGGCGTAGACGCCGAGCCGCGCGTCGAACTCGCGCTCCAGTTTCCGGAAGGCGGGAGTCGCGGCGTTGGTGGCCGCAGCCGGCGACGCGGACCGGGCGGATCCCGCGGACGAGCCGGACGCGGACGCCCCTTCCTGCCCACAGGCGGGCAGTGTGACGAGCGCGAGTAAGCCGGCCGCCCAGGCGGCACCCCGGCGCGCGCGAAGCGAGTACGTCATGGAATGGACCTCCGAGTCGCAGAAAGACCTCTGGAACGCTCATGCCCCAGGGAACTCGGGAACTCCCCCTGGCACAGATCACTTTCCGGCCAACTCCCCGCCGCGTTCCAAGACGCCAACGCGACGACTGCGCGACGAGGTGCGCGACGAGGTGCGCGGTGGGCGCATGCCTCCTCGCCCCGCCCCGCCCCGGCCCGGGCCCCGCCCCGGCCCGGGCCCCGCCCGGCCTGCCCAGCTCCACCTGCCCGGCGAAAACCCCTGGAGAACCCTCTCCCTCTCGGCGAGAGTCGGTCGATGACCGTTCCCCCCTGTGATCTGTTACGCGGCCAGTTCGACCTGACCTGGGCCCTGTTCGAGTACCACCTGGACCGGCTCACACCCGAGGACTTCCTCTGGGAACCGGCACCGCTCTGCTGGACGATGCGCCGGTCCGCCGAGGGCACCTGGGTGCCGGACTGGGCGGACAGCGAGCCCGAGCCGGTACCCGTCCCGACCATCGGCTGGCTGAGCTGGCACATCGGCTGGTGGTGGGGAGTGACCGTGGACCACCTGCGCGGCGATCCGCCCCGGGAGCGCACCACCGTCGCCTGGCCCGGCCCCGGAAGGCCGACGACAGACTGGCTGCGCGACCTGCGCACGGCCTGGCTGACCGCGCTCGCCGACCTCACCGACACGGACCTGGCCGCCACCGCCCCGTTCCCCTGGCCGAACGACCCCCGGTACACGGTCGCCGACATGCTCGCCTGGGCGAACGCCGAACTGATGAAGAACGCGGCGGAGATCGGCCAACTGCGGCTGCTCCGCGGGGCGGCGGGTTCTTCATAGCGCCAGAAGCATCAGGCCGGTGCGGGATCCGGACCGTCCGGAGTATCTGGACCGTCCGGAGTATCTGGACCGTCTGGAGTATCTGGGCCCTCCGAGGTATCTGGACCGTCCGGAGTATCTGGACCGTCCGGAGTACCGGAAGCATCCCAAGTATCTGGAGCATCCGGAGCGGGACGACGTGATCAACACGACACCGGTTGGCAGGGCCACCAAAGCGGCCGACTGATCGTCTTCATCCTCGCAACGTCACTGAGGCCGGGAGGCACCGTGTGGTGTCTCCCGGCCTCGCTCTGTCCGAGAACGGGGGTCCCCAGATGAACGTACGAGCCCGCTTACGCGCCTTCACCTGCTGCGGTCCCGCCCTCGCCACCGCTCAGGAGTCCCGATAGCCATGCGATCCATACTTCCCGACCGTCTGACGGGGCGGCCCGTCGCCGCCTGCCTGGCCCTCGCCGGAGTCGTCGCCAGTGTCCTGATCGGCAAGGGCGGCCTGGACACGGTGGTCGGCTGCGGTATGCCCAACGACGAGCTCCCCTCCCAGACCGCTGAGGACTGGGTCTCGCACGCCGACCATGTCGTCGTGGCGACTCCGACAGCGGAGGAGGACACCAACAGACGTGACTTCAAGCTGGGCGCGGTCGCGTACAAGACCGACCGCAAGGTGACGTTCCGTACGGACAACCTGCTCTGGTCCGCCGGGAGTCCCCGGCGCGAGCTCGGCAAGGACTTCGAGATGGCGGCCGCCGGCTGGCAGGTGTACCGGGAGAGCGGCAACCGCACCAAGGCCACGACTGCGGACGCCCCCCGCCTGGAGACCGGCCACACCTACCTCCTCGCCCTGCGCTGGGCCGACGACAAGTGGACCGTCCTCGGCGAAGGCGCCGCCGTACCGTTCGACGACCACACCACCGCCCAGGGGGAGTGGTGTGGACGCGTCCTGAGCAAGGAGGACATCGCAAGCGGCGAACACTTCTCCCGCTCGGACGACACCAGCCTCGAAAAGAGGCTCTTCGGCCAGAACGAACAAGCCGTGAAGAGTGAACTCGACCGCGCGAACAAGAAGAAGTGAGGAGGCGGTCCACAGTCACCACTCCCCCTCGTCCGGCAGTTCGGCGAGCGCCTCGCGGGCGGTTTCACGGTTGAGTTGGAGGTCGCGGGCGATGGTGGCGGCGAGGGCGGATTCGCCGGGGGTGTGGCCGTGTCCGGCGTACTGCCGGTCGGCCAGGACCAGGACTGTGTCCGGCTCGCGGTCCTCCAGTCCGAGGGCGGCGTGTTCCTGTGCGGCGCGGAAGCAGCTCCAGCCCAAAGCCGCTACGCCGACCTCAGTTGCAATGACGCCGGGCCTCATCACCAGCCTGGCGGCAACAGGTTCCAGGAGTCGCGCCCTAGCCACTCGCCGAAGCTCACGGGCCGTGCATCACCCGCGTGATCGAGGGACAGCGGGACGATCAGGTCGCAGGTGGCCCGTCCGTCCCACCATAGGGTGCCAGCTAGAGGCCCTGTGATCACCAGCAACGTAGCGAAGCCACAACCGTGCTCTTTCGCAACCACGGACCCGGCTGTCTTCCGATCCTCGAATTCCTCGCATTCGGTGTCCCAGGCAGTCATGGCCTGAGAGAACGCTTCTTCGTTCGGGTAATCCTCAGCCTGCGGCTCGCGCCGATCGAGCTCTTCGTCGTCTTCCTCGTAGGAGTCGGGATGCGGGAAGGGCGAGGACAGCAGGTCGCGCCGCATTGTGTTGTTGCCCGCCCACCACCAGCCGTTTTCCGTCTTCTCAAGCTGGGAGACAGCCCCACCAGCGCTCACCTGCAACAAGTAGCGGCGGTACTCGTGAGGGAAATCAACCCCGAGCTGGGCTTCGGCTTCGGCTACCTCGGCCTCGGTCAGTGGTTGTGGCACAGCAGGGAGGCTCATGGGACCCGAGGCTAGGCGAAGAGCTTCCACACAGCAGCGGATTTCCCTGCGAGGTGATTCAAAAAGAAACGACCTAGGCCCGGGCCGTCTCCGGGCCGTCCGAGGTCAGCCGACGTCGACCGACAACGACAGAAGCCCACGGCATCTGAACTGGTCAGAGCCGTGGGCTTCGTCAGGCCCGCTGGTCAGCGGAAGGGGTGATCAGTAGACCGGCATGTCAGGCCCACACACGGCCTGCCTGACGGCAGTGACGGCAGTGACGGCAACGCTGACGGCAACGACGGCGGACGGCAGCAGCACTCGGCGGCCCGGCACGGGAACGGCACGGGACGATCCGACCTGCCCACCAAGGCGTGCCCGCATCTTCTAAGCGCCGGGCCGCACGGAATCGCTCCTCAGGTGTGAGCGCGATATCCAGCCGCCTGATCCGCCCACCTCAGGCGGCTGGTTCGGAGGACAGCACCGCTGCGACAAAGGCGGCCGGCGGCAGGTAGCCGTGGGCTTCAACGTAGTGGGCAATCAGCTCAGGCGCGGCGTAGGCGACGCCGCGTCCCATCACCCGTATCTCCGCGCTCCCCCGAGGGCCATCGGGGAACCCGACACCCAGACGCGGGGCGCACCAGGGGCAGAGGTGGAAGCCTCGTGTCTGCTGTTGACGCCCTGAACCACGCCCGCTCCAGGGTGTGTGGGTCGAAGGCGGACGGGACGGGAGCTGGGGTGAGTGGTGGGTTGGGATGGGGGCCCGCTATAGCGTGACCTCATGGATGAACCCAGGATCAAGGTGTACGGCTCAGCAACCGAAATCACCGTTGCGGCCAATGCCGCAGGGTTGCGCAACCTGGCTGAGCGACTCATGGGGCTCGCAGATCCCGAACTCCGGGACGGGTACCACGAGCATCTTGAGAGCGGGATCAATCTCGAAGAGGGCTCGGTCAGCCTGATCCTGGCCCGAGACGAAGCGCTGTAGGGCCCCACGCCGTACCAGTACCAGTACCGTCTGGTACACGGCAGACTCACCGGATACGGCGAGAAGGCAGAACCGGCCGGATTCGAACCGGCGTCCTCGCGATTTTGGAGACCGCGCGCGACGACCTCTGCGCTACAGCTCCGCCCCGACCGCCATCCTAAGAACTCCCGCTGCTGCCGAGGTGGTATCCGTGCCCTTTCCGTGCCCGTTCGGCCGGGAACTGACGGGGAACCACGGTTACTGGCGGACAGCGCGTATGAGAACGGCCCCCGACCGATTCACCTGGTCAGGGGCCGTTCACCTGCGGTGGGTGTGGGATTTGAACCCACGGTGACATCGCTGCCACGACGGTTTTCAAGACCGTTCCCTTAGGCCGCTCGGGCAACCCACCTCGCCCCTGCCCACCTGGGACGGAGCGGGTACAGCGTACCGGGCCCGGGCGTTCCACGGGGGCCATGGTCCACACGGGGTCCACTGGTTCCGCTCCGCCACTACTAGCTGTATGAGGGCTCGACGTTAGTGACGCTCTCGCCGAGGCGTGCTGCTGGCGGCTTTCCGGCGGCAGCACTATGCGGCCGATGGTAGTTGTAGTGGATGTTCCACACTGCGATCGCGGCTGACCGGGCGTCCTCGCTGGTGAACTCACGGGCGTAGAGGACTTCCTCGGCCATGATGCGCTGGTAGCACTCCACCTTCCCGTTGTGTCGGGGTGTGTATGGCTTGGTCCCCTGATGCCGGGTGCCTTGCCCGACGATGCGGGCGAAGTCGCCGGAGCGGTAGCAAGCGCCATTGTCGGTGACGACCCGGTGGATGTGTTTGATGCCGTGGGCGGCGAACCAGACCTTCGCCCGGGCGAGGAAGGCAGCAGCCGTCGCGCCCTTCTCATCGCCCAGCGGTTCTGTGTAGGCGAGCCGTGAGAAACCATCGACGACGGAGTGCAGGTAGACGTAGCCCCGCTTCGCCCCGGCCGACTTCGCCCGACTAGCGACCTTGGCCTGGTCGCTGTCCCGGCCGTGGATCCGCCACCCGCCGCCATCAGGGATCCGGCCGACCTTCTTCACATCCAGGTGCACCATGTGTCCGGGCCAGCGGGCGGTGATCTTCCCCGGCTTCCGGTTGTTCTCGCCGCCTGGGTCGATGAAGCGGCGTCTGCCGAGTCCGAGCCGGGTCAGGTGTCGACTGACAGTCCGCCGGTCGATCACAAAACCGATGCTCACAAGTTCGTCGGTGATCCGTTGCGCGGACCACTTGTGCTCGCGGCGCCAGGACTCGATCCGCTCGATGACCCATGCTGGTGTCGCGTTCGGACTCCGGTGCGGGCTCGATGGCCGGTCGTGCAATCCCGCATCACCGTGTAACCGCCAGCGATTCACCCACTTGCTGGCGCATGCACGGGAGATGCCCATCTCAGCGGCGACGTGGGCGATGGGACGTGTCTGGCACCGCTTCACGAGCCGCCTACGGCCCTCGAAGCTCAGGGGCGCATTCGCGTGGGGCACTCGTCGTCCTCTCGAAGTCAGACAACGGCAGGCGCGACACCTGTCATGCGCACCTGCCGCATTGCGGCCTTTCAGCCCCGCGGTGCGACGCGGATACGGTTCCCGTCAGGATCGGCTGCGAGGAAGGTCAGCCCGAACCCCAGATCATGAGGCTTGTGAAGGATCGTGACGCCTTTGGACTGCCACTGCTTGAAGATCGCGTTGAGCTCGTCGGGCCCACCGTCGATGGCCAGGCACACCTCACTGGTACGCGGGACGTCCGGTGACAGATCCTCGAACTGGCCAGACCACACAGCGAGGTCAGCGCCTGGCCCGAGGTCGAAGGTGATGTATCCCGGAGTCTCGAACGACGGCCTCATGTCGAGGAGGTCGCCGTAGAAACGAGCTGCGGCGGGAGCGTCGTTCACATAGACGATGGACACGACGGATGTGGTCATGGTTGTTCCTTCTCACAGGTCGTAGGTACGCATCCACCAGCCTGACCGGGATATGCGCCGCATCACGTCGCAATTCCTGAAAAACTTGGTAGGTGACCCCAGACCGCTTCTTCTCCCTGATGCTGCTCCTCGCATCAAGGAATGCCGCGACCACACAGGAACTTGCCTCGGCGCTCGGGGTGTCCCTTCGAACCATCACCCGGGACCTGAACTGGCTCCGCGACGCCGGTCTGCCGGTGACCGCACAACGGGGCCGCCTCGGAGGCGTGACCATGCTGCCCGGGTCCGGGCTCGACCTCACTCGACTCACGCCGGGCGAGCGTGATCATCTCTCGCTCACCGGGCTGGATGAGAAACAACGTGCGGAGCTCAACGCATCGGTCGAAAGCCGGCGCGCGCTCTCCAAGATCGTCGCTACACAGTCACGTCGAGGTCATGAGCTCCTGCCGCTCACCGACGTAGTGCACGTGGACAGCCGTCCCTGGCTCCAGGCACGAGCTTCCGGCACGACTCCGGCTTCGCTAATCGGCTCAGTGCGGCGAGGTCGCCAGCTACGGATCGAGTACGACAGCCCACGCGAGTCATGCCCACGCGACCTGGTCGTTGATCCCTACGGGCTGTTCGCCAAGGCCGGCATCTGGTATCTCGTCGCCGACTGTGCTCAAGTGCCACGGATGTACCGACTCGAACGGATCACGGCGTGGAAAGAAGTCGACCAGCCACGACGGATCCGCGAGAACCAAACCCTGGCCACCGTCGCTGCAGCGCTCATTGATCAGTGGGAACACAACCACGCAATAGAGGTCAGCGCCACCATCGACCAAACCCAGATCGAGCGAGCGCGACGGATCTTTGGCCAACGACTCGTCTGGGACGACCATGAGGCATCCGCCACCGGCCACAAGGTGACGATCCGCTTCCTGCATCTGGAGGACGTGCGAGCACTACTGCCGTTCGGGAGCACCATCACTGTGCACGGCCCCACCGACGCCAGGGCCCACCTCCGCGACCTCGCCACCAACCTTGCCCACCACTATGCGGCGTCACCAACGTTCTGACCCGCAACAACTAGCACCACCTGGATCAGCTCCCCGTCGCAGCCCGCCGACGCCTGCTGTTCCGAGGCCCGGTGTCCGACCCGCGACCTACGATGCCCGGATGCGGCCACACTTCACCGGCACCGCCCTGATCACCGACGATGTTCCGGCCCTCGCCGCCTTCTATGCCGCGGTACTGGACGCAGAAGTCGAGGGGAACGCCCCCTTCGCCCGGGTGATGGTCCCTGGTGCCGTCCTGTCGTTCTTTCACACGCAAGGCATGGAGTCGATAGCGCCCGGGTCGATGGCCGCCGCTGCGAGTGGAGGCTGCACTCTGGAGTTCCAAGTCACCGACGTGGACTCACGCCACGAACGACTGTTGGCTCGGGGCGTCGAGTTCCTCAAGCCGCCAACAACCCAGCCGTGGGGACGTCGCTCAGCGTGGCTGCGTGACCCAGACGGCAACATCGTCAACCTCTACCAGGAGGGGTGACAACCAGCCCCCCACACCTCGCTCGCTCATAGCGGGACAGCCCTTAGTACTGCAACGGTGCTTGTTCTGAGTGCTGGGCAGTTTTCAGGGGCTGTGTCCGCGTCGTTTGTAGTGTGGGCGCGGCGTGGTGTTCGCGGTGCAGATCCTCGAGGGGAACGTGCTCCAGCCGGTGATCCACAGCCGGACCGTGCAGATGCGCCCGGCGGCGATCCTGCCGGCGCTCACGGCGGGCGCCTCCATCGCCGGCATCCTCGGCATGCTCCTGTCGGTGCCGCTGACGGCGGCGGCGTTCGGCGTGCTGTCGGAGCTGCGCTCCCGGTACGGCGACGGCGCGGACCGGGCCGAACCCGCGCGGCCGAAGGAGATCGCCGGAACGGCGGGATGACCCCCGGGGCCCGCCGCCCGCCAAAGGGGAGGAACCCCAGCCGGCGGGCGGCTGGGGTTCCTTCAGGCGGTGCGTGTCAGGCGGATCAGCGTTGCAGGGTGAGGACACCCGGCCGGTACGGCCACGTCAGGTAGTCGGCGCCGTTCGGGGTGGCGCCCCTGCCCTGGTAGAGGAACTGCAGGTTGCAGGGGTCGATGGTCTTGGTCTGGTCGGGGTTGTTGCGGACCAGGTCACCGTGGCTGATGTCGTTGGTCCAGGTGGCACCGCTGTTGGCCTTGCCCGCGAAGGGGCTGCTCTCGCTGCCGGCCTGCACGGTCCACGGACCGTTCAGGTTGGAGGCGGTGTACGAGCGGAAGTAGCGCCCGTTCGCGCCCCTCGCCTCGACGATCATGAGGTACTGGTTCTGACCCTGGACCTTGTAGACCTCCGGCGCCTCGAACACCTTGTCCACGGTGTCGCTGATGACCGTCGTGTACGACGAGCCGAAGTTGCCCGGGAAGTTCGCGAGCGGCATGCTCGTCTTGTAGATCTTGCCGTTGTCACCGGCGAAGAACAGGTACATGTTCTGGTCGTCGGCGATCAGGGTCTGGTCGAGCGCGCCCACGCTGCTTTCGGTGCTGGGGAGCTCGCCGGTGAACAGCGCCTGCGGCGCGGACCAGCTGTTGGGGTTGGTGGGGTCGGTCGACGTGCGGTAGTTGAACTTCCAGCCGCCGGCCCACTGGGAGGCCATCACCCAGATGTTCTTGGGCGCGAAGTAGATCAGCGTCGGCGCCACCGCGCCCTGGCTCATGGCGGTCTGGGGGGCCGTCGCCATGTCCGACCAGTTCGTGAAGGGGCCGAAGCCCATCGAGTGCCAGCCGCTGGCGTCGGCGTACGTCCCGTAGACCAGGTGCTTGCCCTGGTACGTCACGGTGGTGAAGTCCTTCTCGGAGTACCACCCGTTCGCCGGCTGCGCGAGCGGTCCGGTCGAGGTCCAGTTGTACGTCGACGGAAGAGCACACGTGGTGCCCGACGGGGTCAGGCCGGACCACTTCTGGTTGCTGCCGCCGTTGCACGTCGCGATCTCCACCGCCGTGCCGTTGGCCGTACCGGCACCCGTGACGCTCAGGCACAGCCCGGACTCCGTGCCGACGACCGTGCCGTCGGCGTTCACCCGCCACTGCTGGTTGGTACCGCCGTTGCAGTCCCAGATCACCGGCCGGGTTCCGGACGTGGTGGCGTGGCCAGGGACGTCCAGACACTTGTTGCCGTACACAGTCAGCTGGTTGCTGTCCGTCAGCGTCCACTGCTGGTTGTTCCCGCCCCAGCAGTCCCAGATCTGGGTGCTGGTGCCATTGGTCTGACTGGCGCCCGGCACGTCGAGACACCGGTTGGAGCCGACGCCGCGCAGGGCGCCACTACTGGCTGCCTGGGCGGTCGGACTGGCGACCAGCAGCGCCGCCAGCGAGACCAGGATCGCGGTCGTGGCGGCGAGCACCGCGGACGGACGTCTGCGGCTGAAGCTGAGTCTGTGCATGGGGACCTCGTTTTCTGAGTGCGCGGCTCTGCCGGCCCCTCGGAGGCTGTGCGAATGGTGGTGCGGCACGACTTCGCATATGTTCGTGATTTCGAACACCGATCGAAGTATCGAGCAAGTGGATAATAAAGATCCGGCCACCGGCGTCAATACTTCTCACGGAATTCACGAGCCGGAAAAGTCACGAGCCGGAAGAAGGCCTACTGCAACGGTGCTTGTTCTGATTGCTGGGCGGTTTCAGGGGCTGTGTCCGCGTCGTTTGTGGTGGCTGATGCGGGCCTGGTGCTGGCGTCGTCGGCGCCAGGTTGACCAGTGCAAGATGTGGTCGACCGGGGTGGGGCGGCGGTCGGTGAGGCGGGTGATCAGGCGTCGGATCTCGGCGAGGCTGAGGTGGATGAGCCGGGAGGATCCGTTTCTGCTTTGTCCGTGTCCAGCTGTCGGGCCCGCAGGACAGTCAGGCAGGTGTGGGCGGCCATGGCCAGGGTCATGTGGCGGTGCCAGCCGGGGTAGCGGCGGACCTGGTAGTCGTCCAGGCCGCACTCCTGCTTCGCGGTCTGGAAGCATTCCTCAACCGCCCACCGGCTGCCCGCGATGCGGTCAGCTCGTCCAGCGTCGTGTCGGCGGGGCAGTAGGCGATGTAGTAGGAGATCACCTCGGGCCTGCTCACGCTGCGGCGGGCGAGGACCCAGTGCCGGCGGTCCTCGCGGTGCCAGGGCCGAACCTCCACGCGGGCCCAGTCGAAGATCCGACGGCCATGGGCTCCTTCACCGCAGGACCGGCGTTTCCATTTCTGCCGCGGAAGGCCGGGAAACAGCTCGTGCACGGGATGGTCGATGGACCAGCGGGTGATGACGGTGTCGTGCCGGGTGGTGGCCATGACGTGGAAGACGTCCGCCTGCTCCAGCTCGAACCGCCAGCCCTTGCTGTAGCCATAGGCGGCGTCCGCCGTGACCCAGCCGAACGGGATCTTGTCGGCGATGGCCCGGCGGACCATCGCCTTGGCCATGGCCACCTTCGTCTCGAAGCCGATGGCGTAGTCGATGCCGGCCCGCCGGCAGCGGTCCCGGTCGTCCGTCCAGGACGTGGGCAGATACAGCCGCCGGTCGATCAGCGTGCGGCCGCGGCCGGTGGCGTAGTCGAGGAACACGCCGATCTGGCAGTTCTCGGTGCGCCCGGCGGTGCCGGAGTACTGCCGCTGGACGCCGGCCGAACGCATGCCCTTCTTCAGAAATCCCGTGTCGTCGACGATCAGGACGGCATCCCGGTCTCCGAGGTGTTCCACGACGTAGTCGCGCACGTCGTCCAGGACCTCGTCGGCATCCCACTCGATCCGGTTCAGCAGCCGGTGGATGCGATCGGGACCCGTGTGCCCGGCCTCCTCCGCCAGCGTCCAGCCGTTCTTCCGCTGCAGTGGCGCAACCAGATCTCGCATGTAAGCCAGCGCCGACTGCCTCGGCTCCTCCCGGTTGAACCGGTGCACGAACCGCTCATGCAGAGCATCAAGTTCCCCCGCCCACAACCCGACATCAGCAAGGTCCCCACCCATAACCACACCAACGACCGAGCTGGCCAGCAGTCATGGTAAAGACCGTTGCAGTACTAACCAGCAGATCCAGCAGGCTCTCGACGCGCTCGACGAGCACGACGACGAGTAAGCAGCAACCCGACTCCTCAGGGCGTTCCTTGTGGGACGCCCCTCCTGTTTTATCGGGGAGACCCAGATACGCATTACCTGCGCCGTTTCAGTGCGTGTGCCATGCGTGGGAGTTCCTCGTACAGCAGCCGGCCGACCAGCGCACCGCCGAAGACGACGACCCCCACGCCGACCAGCCAGGACTGGATGACGAGGACGGTTCCGACGGGCCCGTAGGTGACGACGTTGGATGCGATCAACGGCGAGAAGACGAGCGTGGAGAAGACCCTCAGACCGAGCAGCCCGACCACGGTTGCCACGGCGCCGGGCAACAAGGCGCGCCAGCGGATCCTCCCGCCGAGCAACAGGCGCTGGGACCACCACAGGAACAGCACGGCACTCAGCGAGGCCACGGCCCCACCTGCCAGAGGTTCGCGCCGCAGCGTGGTGGTGGCGGAGACGAAGAGGTATCCGGTGAGGACGCCGAGCCACACCACATGCCGCCACCTTGCCCACCACCGGGCCGGAGGCAGGCCCCAGACCTTCTCGTAGCCGGTCTGCACCGCCGCCCCGAAGCTCAGACCGAAGACGGCAAGGGCGGCGATACCGAACGCGGTCGTGGTCCGCAGGGCCTGGCCGGGCCGGGTGAACAACTGCTCGACCTGACGCATGGAGGCCGTCGACACGCCGAGCCCTTCTCCCAGCCACTGCGCGAATCCCCGCCCGTGCTCGGGATCGGCAGAGGAGACAATGATCAGCAGCGGCACCAGCGTGAGAAACCCCAGCGCGGCAAAGCCCAGCGAGCGCGACCACAACTCGATATCCCTGCTCCGCCGCCATCCACGCCCTGCTGGTGAACTGCTGATCACATGGCGCAACCGCCCGAACCGAGAGGAACGGTCCGCGGCGCCGGGAGGCTTCATCGGCATGCCTGTCGACTACCACGTTCGGAACCCTTGCCGCGCGAGGGCGCGATGCAGAGATCCCCGGATAACCTGGAAGAACAATGGGCTACCGGGCTCAGCGGGCTGCGACTGCCCGAGGGGGCGGCTCGTACCGGCCCGGATCAACGGCTCAGGAGGCAGGCCATGATCCATTCAGCCGACATCCGCGAGTGGCGCAACCGCAGCGTCGTCGACCCGAAGGGCCACAAGATCGGCGTGCTCGAAGCGGTCTACGTCGACACCACCACCGACGAACCGGCCATGGCCACGGTCCGCACCGGACTTCCCACCCGCCACCACCTGGCCTTCGTCCCCCTCGACGAGGCGACCCTCGGACCGGACTACGTCAAGGTCTCCTACACCAAGACGCTGGTGAAGAAGGCGCCCTCGGTCGGCATGGACGACATCCTGCCCGCCGAGTCGGAGGAAGCGATCTTCCAGCACTACGACATGCCCTACCAGACGGGCGCAGGCGGCGAGCGGCAACTCGCGCGCCGCTGATCGCCCACCACCCAAGGGAGGTGGACGCGTCATGGCCCTCTTGCTGTTTCCCTTCTGGTCGCCGTCGTGCTGGGAATCATCGGAGTGGCCGCAGAAGGGCTGGGCTACCTGCTGATCATCGGCATCGTGATCCTTGTGGCTGCGCTGGGCCTCATCGCCGTCCGCTGGTCCCAGTGCACCGGTCGCCGCCCTCTCCGATAACACCGGCAGCCCGACCCCACGGCGGTTTCTGCCCAATCCAAAGAAAAGAGCGACTCCGTGGGCAACTGGGCCAGTTGGTTGCATGGCGCGTTCATGGAGGTAGCAAGTCGCTCAGTGTCCGAGCGCCCAGCGATCAACTGAGCCGGTCACCTGCGGGTTACCGACGGATGCCAAGCGGCTGCCCCGCCCGGGTTCTTGGTCCACGCCTGGTCCACACATACTGATCCACTACGCAACAGGGCCGGATCAAGGTGAGACAGGCCCCACGCAGAAGGGGCGCCCCTCACCGAGGGACACCCCATGTGACCAGCAGGTCTATGACCTGCGGAGGCCGTGCGATCCGCACCCACGGGAACGCTGTCACGCTCTCGCGTTTTTCAAGACCGTTCCCTTAGGCCGCTCGGGCAACCCACCTCGCTGCCGGCCACCGGGGGCGGAGCGGGTACAGCGTACCGGCCTCCGGCCTCGCGCGGGGTCCGTGGTCCACACGAGGTCCACTGGCCCTGTTCTTTCGCCTAAGACGTCATCTCATTTGGCTGGGTAAGCTGCCGGTCGTGGCAGGGATCGTTGAGCGGCTGGTGCCGGACGAGTTGTGGGAGCTGTTCCAGCGGGT
>NZ_JBWKCC010000028.1:0-136374 GCF_056436655.1 Streptomyces sp. NPDC043427
CGGGGGACAAGAGCCACACACAAAACACCAAAGAGCGCCACCCCCCCCCCCCCCCCCCCCCCCCACTCCCCCCCCCCCCCCCCCTGTCCCCCCCCCCCCCCCCCCCCCCCCCCCACCCCCCCCACCACCCCCCCCCCCCCCCCCCCCCCCCCCCCCCCCCCCCCCCCCGCGGACGTGCTCAGGACCGTGTCCGTCAACGGGCCTCCGAGGGGGTCTCCGCATCGATCGCGGAGAACACGAACGAGAACTCCGCGGGCTCGGCGCGCAGGTAGTACTGCGGCAGCGGGCCCGGGCCGCACGACTGGGAGCCGATGCCGTGCTGGCCGTGGTCGAGGTTGACCCACACCGTCTCGCCGGCCGCGAGGTCACTGCGGTGCTGCGCCGCGTCCAGCTGCTCGGTCGTCCAGCGGCGCGCGCTGAAGAAGAACTCCGGGTCGCCCTCGATCCTCAGGCCGCCGACCTCCACCCAGCGGACGTCGGCGCGGGCGCCGTTCTCCTGCGGGCGCACGTACGGCGTCTGGAGGCCGTCGACGGTCGACTCCCAACGGCCCAGCTGGGCCGCCTGCCTGGTGTCGGGGTAGGCCTCGCCGGGGCCGCCGCCGAACCAGCGCACCCGGTCGGCCGCGGGAAGGCCGAGCCGGACGCCGAGCCGCGGCAGAGGCACCGTCCAGTCGCCGTCGGGCGCCACGGACACCGTCAGCTTCAGCCGGGTGCCGTCCGAGGTCCAGCGATAGGTCGTCGCCAGACCGAACTCCCAGGCGGCGGGTGCCACCCGGGTCCGCACGATCAGCGCGTCGTCGGCGAGCTCGACCGCGCCGATGCGGTGACGCATGCGGTGCAGACCGAACTTGCGCCACAGCTCGCCGTAGCGGATGTCGGTCTGCCAGGCCGCGCCGTCGTCGTTGTCGGTGGTCGCCCGCCACACGTCCAGGCGAGGGGCGCTCACCTCGACCCCGCCGATGCTCCTGAGCGCGCCCGTGCGGGCGTCGAAGGAGGCCGGGCCGAGGGTGATCACGCCGTCGCCGGGGACGGGCCCGTCGGTCGCCGGGACCGCCGGCAGCGGTCGCGCGGCCACCGCGAACTGGCCCCAGGCCACCGGGTGGTCCTTCGCCGCCCACGCGGTGTCCTGAGCGAGCACGGCCCGCACCGTCCAGTACGCCTCGCCACCCCGCGGGTTCGCGGGCGGCTCGGGCAGCTTCACGTCGACCGACTCGCCGGCCGCGAGCGCCGGCACGGACAGGCTGCCCGCCTCGACGGTCTCGCCGTCCACCTGGTACGACCACTCGAAGGCCAGCGCGGACAGGTCGGCGAAGTCCTGCTTGTTGCGGACCCGTACCGTGCCGTCGGAGCCGTCGCCCTCGAAGGCGACCGGCTCGATCACCTTCTTGAACTCGACCAGGCCGGGGGAGGGGGTGCGGTCCGGGAACAGCAGCCCGTCGCAGACGAAGTTGCCGTCGTGCAGCTCCTCGCCGAAGTCGCCGCCGTAGGCGAATCCCAGCTCGGGGTGCTTGATGCCGTGGTCGATCCACTCCCAGACGAAGGCGCCCTGGAGCCGGTCGTACGTCTCGAACAGCCGCTGGTAGTCGGCGAGGCCGCCGGGGCCGTTGCCCATGGCGTGCGCGTACTCGCAGAGGATGAAGGGGAGCTCGCGCCGCTTGTGGGTGCCGCCGTCCAGCTCCTTGCCGATCTGCTCGACCTCGGCGTGGCTCGCGTACATCCGCGAGTACATGTCCGTGTCACGGCAGTCGATGTCGCCCTCGTAGTGCACGAGCCGCGAGGCGTCCCGGCCGTGGATCCACTCGGCCATCGCGGTCAGACCGCGGCCGGTGCCGGCCTCGTTGCCCAGGGACCAGATGACGACCGACGGGTGGTTCTTGTCCCGCTCGACCATGCGGGCGGCGCGGTCGAGGAGGGCCGGGGTCCAGCGGTCGTCGTCGACGGGGTTGTCCCGCCAGGCCTGCTCGGTGAAACCGTGGGTCTCCAGGTCGCACTCGTCGATCACCCACAGGCCGTACTCGTCGCACAGGTCGAGGAAGGCCGGGTGCGGCGGGTAGTGCGAGGTGCGCACGGCGTTGACGTTGTGCCGCTTCATCAGCAGCACGTCCGCGCGCATGGTCTCCAGGTCGAGGGCGCGGCCCTTCTCGGGGTGCCACTCGTGCCGGTTGACGCCCTTGAACAGGACCGCCTTGCCGTTGACCTTGATCAGGCCGTCCTCCAGGACGACCGTACGGAAGCCGATCCTCAGCGGCACGCGCTCGCCCTCGGTGGTGAGGACGCCGTCGTAGAGGCGGGGCGTCTCCGCGGTCCACGGCTGGACGGCGACCGTCACCGGTTCGCCGGTCACCACCTCGATGCCCAGCTCCGGCACGGTGACCCGGCCGTCCACGTCGGAGTCGACGCGCAGGGTGCCCTCGCCGGTGACGTGGTCGTAGGAGGCGTGCACGAAGAAGTCGAGGGCGCTGCCCGCCGGGCGGTGCAGCAAAGTGACGTCACGGAAGATGCCGGGCAGCCACCACTGGTCCTGGTCCTCCAGGTACGAGCCCGCCGACCACTGGTGGACACGCACGGCGAGCACGTTGCCGCTGGGCTTCAGCAGGTGCCCGACCGCGAACTCGTGCGGCAGCCGGGATCCCTTGAACTCACCGATGTCCGTGCCGTTCAGCCACACCCGGGCGCAGGACTCCACACCGTCGAAGCGCAGTACCGCACCACCCTCGGCCGGCCACTCCTCCGGCAGGTCGAAGACGCGCAGGTGGTCTCCGGTCGGGTTCTCGGTCGGCACGTGGGGCGGGTCGACCGGGAAGGGGTAGAGGTGGTTGGTGTAGATCGGCGCGCCGTGCCCCTGGAGGACCCAGTGGCCGGGGACGGTGACCTCCGCCCACTGCGCGGCGTCGAAGCCGGGCTCGGCGAACGAGTCGTCCTCGGCATCGGCCGTGGCCGACAGGCGGAACAGCCAACTACCGTTCAGCGAAAGGGACTTCGCGTCTGACGTGGCATACCAGGAGCGGGGCGGAAGGGCCCCGCTGCCGGGCGAGACGTCCTCTACGTAGTCGGTGGCCGGGGTGCGGAAAGACATCGGTCTCCTAGGTCAGCCCTTGATGCCGGTCTGGGCGATTCCCTGCACCAGCCAGCGCTGGAGGAAGAGGAACACGAACAACAGGGGCAGGATGGAAATGGTGGTCGCCATGAAGATCAGGTGGAAGTTGACGGTCTGGTTCGTCATGTACGACGACAGTGCGACCTGGACCGTCCAGGCGCTGGGGTCCTGGCCGATGACCAGCGGCCACAGGAAGGCGTTCCAGCCGTTGATGAACGTGATGGTGGCGATCGCCGCGAAGAAGTTCAGCGAGTTGGGCACCACGATGCGCCAGTACGCGCCCCAGTAGCCCAGTCCGTCGACGCGCGCCGCCTCCTCCAGCTCCTTGGGGAAGCCCAGGAAGTACTGCCGGAACAGGAAACAGGTGAAACCACTGAACAGGCCCGGAATGATCAGACCGCGGTAGGAGTCCACCCAGCCGAGGGACGAGACCAGGACGAAGCTGGGGACGAAGGTCACGGCGGCCGGGACCATCAGGGTCACCAGGACGGCGTAGAAGATCTTGTTGGCGTGCTTGTAGGGGATGCGGGCGAGGCCGTAGCCGGCCAGCGAGCAGACGAACAGGATGCCGACCGTGTGCAGTACGCCGACGACCAGTGAGTTCCACATCGAACGGGCGAAGTCGACGGTGGGGTCGTCGAACGGCTCCGTGATGTTGCCCCACTGGATGTCCGTGGGGAAGAACTTCCAGTTCTCGCCGGTGATCTCGGGGTCGGTGGACAGGGAGTTGCGGATCAGCAGGTAGAAGGGGATCAAGAAGAGCAGCGCGGCGACACCGGTGGCGATGTAGAGGCCGGTGGAGCTCATCACTGAGCCGCGGCGTGGCCGGCCGGCGACCGGGGGCGCTGCGTCCTTCACCTCGGGTACGGTCGTGGTCACTTGGACTCCTCACCCCTTCCGAAGCCCATGATCTTGCCCTGGAGGAGGGTCACGATGCAGATCAACAGGGTGAGGATCACGGCACCGGCGCTGCCCCGGCCGTAGTCCTGCTCCTGTCCGAGGGCGATGTAGTACAGCTCGACGAGGGGCGGCCGGCCCCAGGTGGTGCGTGCCAGCAGGTTGAAGAACTCGTCGAAGGCCTGGTAGGCGGCGACGAGCAGCAGGAGGATCACGGCCGTCGAGGTGGCCCGCAGCTGAGGCAGCGTGATGTGACGGAAGGTCTGCCACCCCGGCTTGGCGCCGTCGATGGCGGCGGCCTCGTACAGCTCCTGCGGGATGTTCTGCAGCGCGGCCAGGAAAAGGATCATGAAGAAGCCGGACTGCAGCCACAGGCGTGCGGTGACGATGACCAGCCAGTACCACGGCGGGTCCGGGTTGGCGAGCCAGGCGATGTTCTCCACGCCGAACAGGTCGAGCACGGTGTTCGCCAGGCCGAAGCGCACACCGTTGAAGATGGACATCTTCCACACCAGCGAGGCGGCGACGTAGGAGACCGCGGTCGGCAGGAAGAACACCGACCGGAAGAAGGCGCGCATGAAGCGCAGCCGGTTCACCAGCAGCGCCAGGCCCAGCGACATCGCCCATGTGGTGGGCACGATGATCGCGGCGAAGAGGGTGAAGGTGACGAGCGACCCCATGAAGTCGTCGTTGCCGAACATCTCCGCGTAGTTGGCGAAGCCGACGAACTCGCTCGGCGTGACGGTGAACCGGGCCTCGAAGAAGCTGAGGTAGATGCTCCAGACGATGGGGATGTAGACGAAGAACAGCAGACCCGCGAGGAACGGGCCGGTGAAGAGCCAGAAGTTGAAGGTGCGGCTGCCCCGCAGCCCCCGCCGCGGCTTGGCCTTGGGGGCCGTCGCCGGGGTGGGGTGCTCGAGGTCGAGCTTGGTGGTCGTCGACATGACGTGATCCGTCCGGGGGGTCTATCCGAAGAGCTTCTTGAGCTCGGCGTTGACCTTCTTGTCGCACTGGTCGAGCGCGGCCTCAGGGTTGCCGCCCTTGCGGACGACGTTGGCGAAGACGTCCTCCGTGGCAGTGATCATCGCCTGCGTCCAGCCGATCCTGTCGAACTTGCCGTACTCGTTGAACAGCTTGACGCCCTCGGCCGACAGACCCGACTTGAGCTTCTCGGCGGACTTGGCGATCGAGGTGCGCGGCGGGATGTGGAAGCCGTAGGACAGGGCCCAGTCCTCCTGGTACTCCTTCTGGTCGATCCACAGCCACTTGACGTACTCCTTGGCCGCGTCGACGTTCTCGCTCTTGGCGTTGACGAACATCGACCAGCCGCCGTTGTAGACGGCCGGCTTGCCGGCGTCGCCGATCTTCGGGAACGGCATGATGCCGAGGTCGTCGCCGAGAGCCTGCTGGAACGCCGGCATGGCCCACATGCCGCACCACTGGATGGCGGTGAGACCCTGGTTGAGCGCGGACGGGTCCCAGAAGTCGGCCGGGGCGTCCAGCAGCAGGTCGCCGCTGGTGAAGAGCTTGCGCATCGACTTCAGGCCCTCGACGAAGCCGTCCGTGTGGTAGGCGATCTGGTTCTTGTCGTCGAGGGTGTCGGCGCCGGCCGCGTAGATCAGCGGCTGGATGACCGCGTGCAGGTCGTTGCCGAGGAACAGGCCCTTGACCTTGTTGGTGGTGAGCTTGGCGGCGGCCTCGATCAGCTCGTCCATCGTCGTCGGCGGCTTGACGCCCGCCTTCTCCAGCATCGACTTGCGGTAGAAGAAGAACTGCGGGTCGTCGATCATGCGGACGCCGTATATCTTGCCGTCCACTGTGTGCGACTCGATGTCCGCCTGGTTGAAGTCGTCCTTGACCGGCTCGATGATGTCGGTCAGGTCGGCCACCTGACCGCTCTTGATGAGCTGGATCTGAGGGTGGAACTCGAAGAGGTCGGGCGCCTGCTTGGTGAGCAGGGCGGCGAAGAGCTTGCTCTCGAAGTTGGAGCCGGTGATCCACTGCGTGGTCACGTCGGCCTTGTCGTAGGCCTTCGCGTACTTCTTGATGGCCTGCTCGGTACCCGCCTCGCCGTACGCGTGGAAGTACTGCGTCAGGTTGACGCCCGACCCCGACCCCCCACCGCGCCCGTTGTTGCCGCCGCAGGCGGCGAGCGTGCCGGCGGCGGCCATGCCCGCGGCGGCCCGGAAGAGGGACCGGCGGGACCAGTTGTTGTTGCTCATTGCCGACATGGTGACGTCCTTGTCTCGAGTACGGCTGCGGCTCCACGGCACTGCGGCCGTTGGCTCAAAAAGCGTTGCGGTGCGGGACGTTAACCTTCGGCTAAGGCTTCGGCAAGGGGTTGGACGAAGCCTGCGCGAAACGTTGTGTCCGGTTCGGTATGACGAACACGGGGTTCGTCAGGGGGCGGTGCGGGGGATGAGGGCCGCCGGGTCAGGGGGCCGGCGGCCCTCGGTCAGGGGGCCTCTGCGCGGGGGGAGGCCTCGGCGGCCGTGGGGGTGGTCGCCGAGGCGGTTGGGGCGGAGGTCAGGGGCCCGTGACGGTCGGCGCGGCTGCGGCTGTCGCGAGGACGGGGCTTTCCGTGCGCGTCAACGTGTGTCCCTTCCGTCGTCATGAGGCTGGTGCGGTACGGCTCCTCGCGGGGGTGGTGCGTTTCGCGGACCTCTGCCCGACGGACTGCAGCGAGCCCTCCAGCGCGAACGTGGCCGCGCCGAGGCACACCGGGTCGGTGGGGATCGGGGAGAGGACGATCTCGGTGGCGGCCAGCGGCCGTCTCAGCGCGTGCCGGGCGACGGCCTCGCGCACGTCGTTCAGCAGGGGTTCACCCAGGCGGCCGGCGACCCAGCTGCTGAGCACGACCACCTCGGGATTGAGCAGGTTCACCAGGTCGGAGATGCCGGCGCCGAGGTAGCGGGCGGTGTCACGGACCACCTTGACCGCCACCGGGTCGTGCGCGGCGACCCCACGGGCCAGGGCGTCGATGGTGGCCGTCTGGTCCTCGGGGTGCAGCAGCGGGCTCTGGGGGCTGAGCTCCCGCAGGTTCAGCATGATCCCGGGCGCTCCGACGTACGTCTCCACACAGCCGTGGTTGCCGCAGTGGCACAGGCGCCCGTCCAGCACGAGCGTGGTGTGGCCCCACTCACCGGCGCTGTTGCTGACGCCCCGGTGCAGCCCGCTGCCCAGGACGAGCCCGGCGCCCACTCCGGTGCCGAGGTTGACCACCACCGCGTCGCCGTGTCCGCGCGCGGCCCCGAACCACAGCTCGGCGACGGCGCAGGCGCGCAGCGGGTTGTCCAGGTAGAGGGGGTAGGCGATGTGCTCGGAGAGCAGGTCGAGCAGCGGCACGTCGTGCCAGTCCCAGTTGGGGGCGTACTCCGCGATGCCGGTGGTGCGGTCGACCTGGCCCGGCACGCTCACGCCGACGCCGAGGACACGGGCCGCCTCGACCCCGGCCTGCGCGACCACCGAGCCGACGGCGGCGGCGACGTGGCCGACGACCTGCTCCGGGCGGCTCTCGCCGGGCCGCATGTCCTCCTCGGCCCGGGCCAGCACGTTCAGCCCCAGGTCGAACAGCTCCACATGGACGTACGTCTCCGCGATGTCGACGCCGATCAACGCGCCCCCCGACGCGTTGACGGCCACGAGGCCCCGGGGGCGGCCGCCCGCCGAGTCCTCGAACCCGACCTCCGTGATCATGCGCAGGTCGAGCAGCTCGCCGACGAGGGTGGCGACCGTGGCGAGGCTGAGGCCGGTGGCGGCCGCCAGCTCCTGCCGCGACGTGGGGGACGTGGCGATTATCTGGCGCAGCACCTCATAGCGGTTCGCGGTGCGGATGTCGCGTGATGTGCGCTTCACCGGAGTTGCCCCATCCCTTCCATTCCCATGACGGGTCCGGCCGGGGCTTACGGCGGCACCGGCGCGCGGCCAGGCTATGGCGCTGCCGGACTTTCGACAAGGGGTTAGGAAAGGGGCTTTATAAAGTCGTCCTCGCTGGCTCGCCCAGGCTTCTGTCAGTGGCCGAGGATGTCCGCGACGAACGCGTTGGTGAACTTACCGGCAGGATCCAGCTCCCGCGCCAGCGCACCGAAGTCGACGAGCCGCGGATAGCGCCGCCGCAGGACCTCGGCGGGCACGGTGAACACCTTCCCCCAGTGCGGCCGTGCCTCGAAGGCGTCCAGCGCCTCCTCCAGTCGCCGCACCACGGGCAGCACCGTCGCGGTGTCCTCCACCCAGGTGAAGTGCAGTGCCACGGTGTCCCGCCCGTAGGAGGGGCTGAGCCACTGCTGGTCGGCGGCGACCGTGCGGACCTCGCAGGTCTGCAGTACGGGGGCGACCGTCTCCCGGATGCCGTCGATCGCTTGCAGCGCGTCGACGGCGTACCGGCGCGGCAGCAGGTACTCCGACTGCAGCTCGGCGCCGCTGCTCGGGGTGAACTCCGCCCGGAAGTGCGGCAGCCGCTCGTGCCACGGCCCCGGCACCCCGAACTGCTCCGTGCAGTTGACCGCGGGCATCCCCGGCACCGGGTGCAGCGCCTCGGCCGCGGGCGCGGCCCAGGGGAAGGCGGGCAGGGGCTGGTCGGTGCGCCGCTTCAGCCACACCTGCCGGAAGCCTGGCGCACGCCAGTCGGTGAACAGGCTCACGCTGTACGCCGCCGCCGCCACGGTCTCGAAGTCCAGCCCGTCCAGGGGAAGTTCGGTGAACAGGTGCTGCTCGACCTCGAAGGCCGGCTCCAGGTCCAGGGTGAGCGCGGATACGACCCCGAGGGCGCCCAGGGAGGTCACGGCACCGCCGAAACGCGTATCGCCCCGGCCGACGGTGACCGTCGAACCGTCCGCCGTGACGAACTCCACCTCGCGCACGGCGGACGCGAGCGGGCCGTTGCCGACGCCCGACCCGTGTGTGCCGGTCGCCACCGAACCGGCCACCGAGATGTGCGGAAGCGACGCCATGTTGGGCAGGGCGAGACCGTGCCCGTGGACTCGCCGGGCCAGCTCCGCGTACCGGACGCCGCCGCCCACCCGTACCGTACGGGCCGCCGTGTCGACGTCGACCTCGGCCGGCAGGGCGTCCAGCGACAGCAGCACCCCCTCTGGGCCCGGCTCGGCGATCTCGTTGAACGAGTGTCCGCTGCCCAGCACCCGCACCCGCCCGCTCTCCGCGACGAGCGGGCGCAGCGCGTCGAGGGAGCGCGGCCGCAGCAGTTCCTTGGCCGCGAACGTGATGTTGCCCGCCCAGTTCGTCACGGTCTCGGCCATGCGGTCGCCTCCAGGGGCATAGGGTTCCGGCTCTTCCTGCCGGAACCTATCCCGCCGGCGGCAGGGCTCTCACGGGCGCGTCCGCCATGCGGGCCCCGCCCGCGCCCCCGCACACGCGGGGGCATACCGTGAGGAGTCGTACGTCTGACGCCAGGAGGAGAGACGGATGGGCAGCCGCACCGAGCTGGTCGAGGATCTGATGGAGCGCTTTCCGCACGTACCGCGGGAAGCCGTCTTCAAGGAGGACCTGCTGCGCGGCGGTGTCGCCTTCGACGCGTCGGCCCTCAGTGACAACGAGAGCGGCGAGGTGAAGCCGAAGTCGTACTTCATCTTCTCCTTCGACCACGGCACCCTGCCCGAACTCGGCGAGGCCGCCCTCAGGCGCCCGCCGGAGGAGATCATCCTCACCGGCGGCCCCTACGACCTGCGGCGCACCGTCGTCTCCGTGCGGGTCAACCCGTCCTCGCCCTACCGCGTGGCCGCCGACCAGGACGGCATGCTCGGGCTGTACCTCGACGGGAAGCGGATCTCCGACGTCGGCGTGCCGCCCATGCCGGAGTACTACCGGCACACCCTCTCCAACGGAAAGTCCGTCATGGAGGTGGCCCCCACCATCCAGTGGGGCTACCTGATCTACCTGACCGTCTTCCGGGTCTGCCAGTACTTCGGCGCCAAGGAGGAGTGCCAGTACTGCGACATCAACCACAACTGGCGCCAGCACAAGGCGGCCGGGCGCCCGTACACCGGAGTGAAGGACGTCGAAGAGGTGCTGGAGGCCCTCGAGATCATCGACCGCTACGACACCGCCAAGGCCTCCACCGCCTACACCCTCACCGGCGGCGCCATCACCAAGACGGTCGCCGGGCGGGACGAGGCCGACTTCTACGGGCACTACGCCAAGGCCATCGAGGAGCGCTTCCCCGGCCGCTGGATCGGCAAGGTCGTCGCCCAGGCGCTGCCGCGCGACGACGTGCAGCGGTTCAAGGACTACGGCGTGCAGATCTACCACCCCAACTACGAGGTGTGGGACCGCCGCCTGTTCGAGCTGTACTGCCCCGGCAAGGAGCGCTACGTCGGCCGCGACGAGTGGCACAAGCGCATCCTCGACTCCGCCGAGATCTTCGGCGCCCGCAACGTCATCCCCAACTTCGTGGCGGGTGTGGAGATGGCCGAGCCGTTCGGCTTCACCACGGTCGACGAGGCGATCGCGTCGACGACCGAGGGCCTGCGCTTCTTCATGTCGCACGGCATCACACCCCGCTTCACCACCTGGTGCCCCGAGCCCACGACCCCGCTCGGCAAGGCCAACCCGCAGGGCGCCCCGCTGGAGTACCACATCCGCCTCCTGGAGGCCTATCGGGCCACCATGGACGACTTCGGCCTGTCCTCCCCGCCCGGCTACGGCCCGCCCGGCCCCGGCCGCGCCGTCTTCTCCGTCAGCTCCTTCATGGACAGCCTCCCGGCACAGGAGCCGGTCGAGGTGTAGTCCGCCACGACCCACAGGGCACGGGAGGGTGTCGGGTCCGGGCCGACGGTCGTACACTCCGACCGCCGGCCGTTTCGGCGACCGCGGGATTCGAATACTCCGCTTGTCAGTTGTGTCGGAGACGTGAAAGGCTCTGGCCCGGCCGCGAGGTTCCCCCCAACTCCATTGCGATGTGGCGAGTTGACCTCGCTTGTGGATGCAGGAGACTCATGCCCGACCTGCCGACCCCTCAGGACGCCACCGAGGCCTCGCTGTTCTCCGAGTGCTGGGACGCCGTCCTCTCCTACGCGGACCTCTGCACCTCCGGCTCGAGTGCTGCCCAGCAGCTGGCCCGCGAGGCGTTCGCGCTGGGCATCCGCGAGGCCCGCGAGGCCGAGGCCGGGACGCGAAGGAGCGCCGGCCGCCGCTCTCCCGTCCTGCCCCGCATCCCCCTGCTGCTGACCGCCGTACGCACCACGGCGGCCACCTGGGAGAGCGAGGGCCACGGGCACAAGCTCGACCCCGACCTGCGTCTGTGGCTCAACTCCGACAAGGCCGCCCGCTACATCGGCCCGCCCCTGAGCCGCCCCATCGCCCTGCGCGGCCTGCGCGACATGCAGGAGCCCGACGCGGCCCTGCTCTGGCTGGCCGAGGTGGAGGCGCTGCCGCTGTCCGGGGTGGCCCGCCGACTCGGCATCGACCCGGCCGTCGCGGCCGACGAACTCGAACAGGTGCGCGGCCTGTTCCGGGGCCGCTGCCACCGCAACCACCTCGACACCCCGCTCGACGCGGAGTGCCGCGGCTACGTCCGCCTGCTCGACGCGGTGACCCGCTCGCCCGGCGCGGACATCCCCGAGGACCTCTCCCGGCACCTCGCCACCTGCGTGGAGTGCGCGGAGGCCGCCGCCTGCCTGCGACTGCACGGCGGCGGCCTGCCCGCCGCCCTCGCCGGCGGGGTCATCGGCTGGGGCGGCCTCGCCTACCTGGAGCGCCGCCGCAGGGCCGCCGAGGTGCGCCTGGGCGGCCGCCCCGACGGGCCGGACCCGGAGGGCGAGGCGAGCCATGCCGCGGCGACCAAGGCGCGGGTCGCGCGCAACGGACTCCTCGTCGCCGCCGTCCTGGTGTCCCTGCTGGCCCTGGCCGTGTCGATGATGCCCTTCGGCAGCACCGGCGACGACGTGGCGGGCGGCACCGACGCCGACCGGCAGCCAGTCGCCGACCCGGGCCCCTCGCTGTCCCTGGCCAAGACGCCCCCGTCGGCGACCACGTCTCCCTCTCCCTCCCCCTCCCCGAGCCCCAGCCGCACGCCGAGCGGCGGCGCCTCGACCAAGGCCGACGACAAGCACTCCGAGCCGGAGCCCCAGGGCACCTCGTCCGCCACCGCCCACGGCGAGGACACCCCCGCGGCCCCCGCACCCACGGAGCACGAGCCGGCGCCGGTGACCTGCCGGGTGGCGTACGACCTCGTCAACGAGTGGCCCGACGGCTTCCAGGCCACCGTCACCGTCACCACCACCGAGCCACTCGACTCCTGGCGCCTCGCCTGGTCCTTCCGCGACGGCCAGAAGGTCAGCCAGATGTGGGACGCGAGCTCCTCCCAGAACGGCTCCCGCGTCACCGCCACCGCCGCCGACTACAACAAGACGGTCCCCGCCGACGGCTCCGTCTCCCTCGGCTTCCTCGCGTCGTGGCACGGCAAGAACTCGGCACCGGTCGACTTCGCGTTGAACGGCCGGTCCTGCGGGGCCTCTTGAGGCGCACAAGGTGAATCCCACAAGCGCTTAAATGCGTTGACCCACCACCGTGGGGTCCGGATAGAGTTGCGACGACTTCGACAGCGGCCTCGCGCCGCCGTCGCCGCACGAGTGAGTACCAGGAGGTGTCGACCGATGGCTGTCACTGAGATGGGCGCTGCCCGCATCCAGGAGTTCATCAAGTCCACCTCCGTGGCCACCGGCTGACCTCACTCCTTCGCGCGCACCACAGCGCGCTCGCCGGGGCCGCCCTTGTGAAGGGTCACCCTTGACTTCCACCTCTGCTTTCTCCGCGTTGGCCGCCTACGGCTGGGACCAGGACTGGGCCGACGCGTTCACCCCGCACGACGCCGAGGGGCTGCTGCCCGGGCGCGTGGTACGGGTCGACCGCGGGCAGTGCGACGTGGTCACCGCCGATGGGACCGTGCGGGCCGACACCGCGTTCGTCACGCCGCACGACCCGCTGCGGGTCGTCTGCACCGGCGACTGGGTCGCCCTCGAACCCTCCGGGAACCCCCGCTACGTACGGACGTATCTGCCGCGCCGTACCGCCTTCGTGCGCTCCACCTCCTCCAAGCGGTCCGAGGGGCAGATCCTCGCGGCCAACGTCGACCACGCGATCGTCGCCGTGTCGCTGGCCGTCGAACTCGACCTCGCCCGCATCGAACGGTTCCTGGCACTCGCCTGGGAGTCCGGGGCACAGCCCGTGGTCGCGCTCACCAAGGCCGACCTGGTCCCGGACGCGGTCACCCTCGCCCACCTCGTCCAGGACGTGGAGACCAGCGCGCCCGGGGTCGCGGTGCTGGCCGTCAGCGCGGCGGCCGGGGAGGGGCTCGACGTCCTGGCCGCCGTGGTCGCGGGCGGAACGTCCGTGCTGCTCGGGCAGTCCGGAGCGGGCAAGTCGACGCTCGCCAACGCGCTGGTCGGCGAGGACGTGATGGACGTACAGGCCGCCCGAGACGTCGACGGCAAGGGACGCCACACGACCACCACCCGCAACCTGCTCGAGCTGCCCGGCGGCGGCGTGCTGATCGACACCCCCGGGCTGCGCGGTGTCGGACTGTGGGACGCCGAGACCGGCGTCGGCCAGGTCTTCTCGGAGATCGAGGAACTGGCCGCCCGGTGCCGCTTCCACGACTGCGCCCACGAGAGCGAGCCCGGCTGCGCGGTGCTCGCCGCCATCGACACCGGCGAACTGCCCGAACGACGGCTGGACAGCTACCGCAAGCTCATGCGGGAGAACCAGCGCATCGTCGCGAAGACGGACGCGCGGGTGCGGGCGGAGATCCGACGGGACTGGAAGCGGAAGGGGGCGCAGGGCAAGGCGGCGATGGAGGCGAAGCGGGGGCGTTGGCGGTAGGGGGTCGTCAGCGGGGGCGGGGTGGGTGCGCTCACCGGCGCGGGCCGGGTGCGCTCACCGGCGCGGGCCGGGTGCCGCTGCGCCCACACCCTCCCTCCCGCTCGGCTTCGCTCGAGCGGGAGGGACCCCCATCGCCCCAGCGGCACGACAGCTCGCAGCAACGTGCGTACGGGCCGTACGGCCCGTACGGGGCAGCGTCGTGTCCGATTTCCGCGAGACCCGTCCACTCCGCTCGCCCAGACTGGAGGGCATGACGGACGAAGACAGCAGGTACGAAGCCGTGCGGAGCCGGGATGCCCGGTTCGACGGGGAGTTCTTCTTCGCTGTCGCGACGACCGGGATCTACTGTCGGCCCAGCTGCCCGGCGGTGACGCCGAAGCGGTGCAACGTGCGGTTCTTCGCGACGGCCGCCGCCGCGCAGGGCTCGGGGTTCCGGGCCTGCCGGCGGTGCCGTCCGGATGCCGCGCCCGGCTCCGCGGAGTGGAACGTGCGCGCCGACGTCGTCGGGCGGGCCATGCGGCTCATCGGGGACGGCGTCGTCGACCGGGAGGGCGTCGCCGGGCTCGCCGTGCGGCTGGGGTACAGCGCCCGGCAGGTGCAGCGGCAGCTCACCGCCGAGCTGGGCGCTGGGCCCGTCGCCCTCGCCCGGGCACAGCGGGCGCACACCGCTCGGGTCCTGCTGCAGACGACGGACCTGCAGGTCACGGAGATCGCCTTCGCGTCCGGGTTCGCCAGCGTGCGGCAGTTCAACGACACGATCCGGGCGGTGTACGCCGTGACGCCGAGCGCGCTGCGAGCCGCCGCGCCCCGGGACGGCCGCAGGGTCCGCCGTGCGGCCACACCGACCGCCGGGATCCCGCTGCGGCTCGCCCACCGGGGCCCGTACCACACCGCCGCCGTCTTCGACCTGCTCCAGCGGGAGGCCGTCACCGGCGTCGAGGAGGTGAGCGGGGCGCCGGGGGACCGCACCTACCGCCGTACGCTCCGACTGCCGTACGGCACCGGCATCGTCGCCGTCGACGAGCGCCCGGGCACGGCGAAGGAGGGGCTCGCCGCCCACCCCGGCGGCTGGCTCGACGCCCGGCTGCACCTCACCGATCCACGGGACCTCACCACCGCCGTGCAGCGGCTGCGGCGGCTGTTCGACCTCGACGCCGACCCGTACGCCGTCGACGAGCGGCTCGGCGCCGACCCACACCTCGCCCCGCTGGTCGCCGCACGGCCCGGGCTGCGGTCACCGGGCGCCGCCGACCCGGAGGAAGTGGCCGTACGGGCGCTGGTGGGGGCCGAAGAGGCCGCACGGCTGGTGTACGCCTACGGCAAGGTACTCGACGCCCCCTGCGGCACCCTCACCCATGTCTTCCCCGAGCCGGCCGCACTCGCCGAGGCCGACCCGCACGGCCCCCTCGGCACACTCGCCGCCGCCCTCGCCGACGGCACCGTACGGCTGGACGCGGGCGCCGACCGGGACGCCGCGCAGGAGGCGCTGTGCGCGCTGCCTGGCCTGGACGCCCACACCGTCGCCGTAGTCCGTGCCCGCGCGCTCGGCGACCCCGACGTAGCCCCACCGGACGTGGACGCCCCTGACAGCTGGCGCCCCTGGCGCACGTACGCCCTGCACCATCTGCGCGCGGCGGGGGAGGCGCGCTGGACGGCCGGGGGCGACCCGTTCACCCCCACAGCACCGCCGCCAGCCACGCCGCCGCGATCAGCTGGCAGGTGAACAGCTCCGCCAGAATGCTCCAGCCGCCCGAGCGCATCACCGTGCGCAGGGCCGCACGTGCCGCGCCGGGGCGGCCCAGGCGCAGCCACTCGGCCAGGTAGATGCCGCCCACGAAGCCGGGGATCGCGCCCAGCACCGGGATCAGGAAGAAGCCGAGGAGCGAGCCGGCTCCGGCGTACACCGCCGTCCGCCGGGGGATGTCGCCCGGGCGCAGCCGTCGGGGCGGCAGGGTCCAGCGGGCCACCTGGGAGAGGAGCAGGGCGACGGTGGCCCCCACCAGGACACCCCAGGCGACCGGCTGGGGATCCTTCAACGCCCACCACAGGACCGCGGACCACACCAGCCAGGAGCCCGGCACGCCGGGCACCAGCACTCCGCACAGGCCGAGCAGGATGACCAGACCGACCAGCAGGAGTTCCCACACTCCCATCTGTTCAGCGTGCCCGAGGGCGAGAGACCTCGCAGGTCAAGCACGGTGACCCCCGGGCCTGGGGCGTGTTGCGCCCAGGGCCTCTCGTTCGGATCATGCCGGGGCTCGCGGGGTCCGGCCTGATCCGAACGAAAGACCCTAGCGCCCGCGCGTCACCCACCCTCGCTCGTACGCGTGCCAGCCCAGTTGCAGCCGTGTCGTCACCCCGGCCAGCTCCATCAGCCGCTTCACCCGGCGCTGTACGGTCCGCAGGCCGAGGTCGAGCTGCTTGGCGACGCTCGCGTCGGTGAGGCCGGCGAGGAGCAGGGAGAGGATGTCCAGGTCGGTGGGGTCGGGGGCCTGGTCCTCCATGTCGGCCGCCGCGGGCCGCAGGGGCTGGGCGTCCTGCCACACGGACTCGAAGAGCGCCGACAGCGGCTCCAGCAGTCCACCTGCGTGCACCACGAGCGCGGCGCTCTGCGCGCCGACGCCGACGAGCGGCACCAGCGCGAGCGCCCGGTCGGCGATCACCATCGGCGTCGGCACCCTGTCCACGACCCGCACCTGTGCGTCCCGCCCCGGCGCCCCGTCCAGCGACGTGATGCCGTGCGGTCGCCCCCGTACCGCCCGTTCGATCACCACCCGGTGCCGGACCCGGCAGCCGGCCGTCCCGTCCTCCGTCACGCCGGACGCGACGACCGAACCGTCCGCGACCAGCGTGCACACCTCCTCGCTCGCCGCGAGTCGGAGCTGCCGGAGGCGCCGCGTGATCGCGTCCGTGCCGGTCACCACCTCGACCAGGCCGGGCACGGCAGGCTCGGCGGCCGTGGCCCGGTGGGCCGGCTCGTGCGTGTCGTACAGACCTGTCACTCCCTGCATCGGCTGTGACGTCCCTCCCCGGCGAACGACCGCGCGGACGCCGTCCGTGACGGAAACCGGCCACGGCGTGAGCCGCCTCGGCACATCATCGCCGTACCACCGGTCACTCTGACAAGGCATCTCCCCAGGGGGAACCACGTGATCGTCAGTCACAGCGGATTATCAGGAAAGCGGTGCGCACCGGCCGGCTCACCCGAGGGCTCTCCTCCGCTCACCCTTCGCATCACCGTTCGATGCGCCGAGGCGCGCCGGATTTTCTCGATGCCCCGTTTTCATCCGGCCCGTGCGGTGGACAATTGGGGGCATGAGCCAGCAGGGGGGAAGGCCCACCGGTCATGAGGACGACTGGTGGGGGCAGCTGTACGACGACTCCGTAGAGGACACGGGCCCCACGGCCGGGGCCGACTCGCTGGACGACCGTTTCGCCTCCGCGGCGGGGACGCTGGCCGTCGAGGGGCGAGGCGCGGACGACACGGGCCCCCCTGGCGGCCGGTCCGCCGCGGACGTCCCACCGCGGCCCTCGCAACCACCGCCACCGCCACCGCCACCGCCGCACGCGGAACCCCGGGTCCCCGCGCCACGGTCCCGGACCACCGCCGAGACCGGCCCCGCGCCGAGCGCCGGAACGTCCCCGCGCCGACGCGCCCCCTGGGAACCCCCACCCGACCCACCCCCGGGCCCCGCGACCTTCCCACCCGGCCCCCTGCCCCCGGGCTTCGACGAGCGAACACCCCACGACCTCACACCGACCGCACCCGAAGGCCCTACGCCGACGCAACCGCCGCCCCCCGTCGCCGTGCCCACCCAGCCGGGCGGCCGTACGCCGACGGATACGCCACCCGGACCCGCAGCCGACCCACCCGACGGTCGCGCGCCGAACAGGGCCCCGCGCGCCCCCGCCCCGACCGGTGATCGCACGCCCATGGGGGCACCCCCCGCAGCCGCAGCCGCAGCCGCCGACGCCACCGCCCGCGCCTCCCTGATCCCAGAACGCCCCGCGTTCCCCCCGGGAGCCGCCGACCCGGACGGCCGCCCGACAGCGCCACCACCCGCCCCGCCGACCGGCGCCCGCACCGACACCGCCCTCGATCTCCCCATTCCTGCCCCGTCCTCCAAGGACTACGTAGGCTCCGGCCCGCCCACCTACGACGCCGAGCCCACCGCGCTGCCGCCCGCCGACCCCGACGACCTGGACGACCTGGTCCCGGACACCGTCCTCGACGGCGCCCGTTACGGCACCAGCACGCTGCGGGCCGTCTCGGTACGCGGGGACTCCGCCCGGTACCGGGGAGAGCCGCGCCGTGACTCCCTGCTCACCGCCCGGTTCGGCAGCGGCGAACACGCGCTGATCCTGGTCGCGATGGCGACCGGAGCCCGTGCCACCGCCGGCGCGCACCGGGCGGCCGCCGAGGTCTGCCAGTGGATCGGGCGGGCCGTGGGACGCAGCCACGCACGGCTCGCCGAGGACATCCGGGCCGGCCGGCGCGGCGACCTGAAGTCGGGGCTGCACCGACTGACCGACCGCAGCCTCGGCAAACTCCGGGCGAGCGCCGTCGAGCAGGGCGTCGAACCGGAGGAGTACGCGGCCACCCTGCGCTGCCTCCTGCTGCCCGTCGACCCCGACTGCCGTACGCGCGTCTTCTTCGGTGTCGGCCCGGGCGGACTGTTCCGCCTCAGGGACGGAGAGTGGCAGGACATAGAGCCCCGGGGGACCGACGCCACCGGCGAGCCCGTGGTCGGCTTCGGCTCACTGCCCTCCGAGACCCCCGAGGGCGACCGGCTCACCATGGACCTGGGCATCACCACACCCTCCGGCCCCTACGAGGAGGACCCCGGCCCGCCCCGCGAGCCCTTCCGCTTCCGTGCCTCCGTCGCCCGCCCGGGCGACACCCTGCTGATGTGCACCGCCGGCCTGGCCGACCCGCTGCGCGGCGAGCCGGAGCTGTCCGCGCACCTCACCCGGCGATGGGCGGGGCCCAACGCACCGGGCCTGGCCACGTTCCTCGCCGACGTCGGGGTGCGGGTCAAGGGGTACGCGGACGACCGTACGGCCGCGGCCGTTTGGGAGGCGTGACGGCGTTCCCAGGCTCTCCAAGCATGCTCCAGAGGGCCCGCTCCAACCTCCGTAACGTGCCGCGTCCCCAGGGCCTCTCGTTTGGATCATGCCGGGCTCGCGGGGTCCGGCACCGCGCCTGGCCGCGTTGTCGTCGGTTGGCAGGGCTCCGCCCTGCCGCCCTCCTCGGCCTTGCGATGCACGGCACCGGACCCCGCTCCCTGATCCGGCCTGATCCAAACGAAAGACCCTAGCCGTCGTAGGCCACCCAGGCGCGCTCGCCGGCGCCGTTCATGCCGTACCAATAGCGGGGCAGTCCCTCGATGCCGCTCGTGCGGAACGGGCGGCCGTGGTCGTCGATGCGGACGGTGCCGGTGCGGCCCTGGGAGGACCAGTCGAGCTCCAGGTACCAGCGGCAGTCGCAGGCTTGCGTCCGGGCGGTGACCAGCAGCACCTCGGGGTCCTCGGAGGAGACGCGGTACGGCAGTTGCACCGCTGGGATCGGCGTGCCCTCGTCGCTGCCGGCGACGGAGCGGGCGATGGGGCGGTCGGCGTCCAGGTTCACGGCGAAGTAGCGGGGGCTGATCGAGCCGCCGCAACCCTGGTCCATGGCGTAGGAGTTGCCCGGCGCGGGCTGCGCGCGCCCGACGACCCGGACCCGGAGCGCCTCCAGGACGACGGCCGTCGAGCTGCGCCCCTGCACCGAGATCCGTACGTTCGTGTCCCGGCCGTGCACCGCGGCCTGCGTGGCCGCCCAGGTTCCGGCGTCCTGCGCGGCGGGGGGCGGCGGGACCTGGGCGGGTGGCTTGTCGATGACGTAGTCGTGGCCGCACCCGAGCTGCCACACCTGGGAGTCGACGGCCCACGCGAGCGGAACGGCCGCCGGTGCTTTTTCACCTGCGGTGGGGCCGGAGCTGGGGGTGGGTGAGGTGAGTGGCTTCTTTCGGGTGCCGGGTGTGGGGGTGGGGCTCGTGGAGGCGGTGGCGGAGGGGGACGAGCTCGGGCTGGGTTCGGCCGAGCGGTGGCGCGGTGAGCCCGCGGGGGTGGGCGGTGCGCTGGACGCGCCGGGCGGCCGCGCGGTGTCGGACGTGGAGGGGCGGTCTGACGGCAGGGCGGACAGACTGCCCAGCGTGGCGAGTAACGCACAGGCGACAGCCGCACTGACGACGACCTGCCGTCTGCGGTACCAAGGGCGCGCGGTCGGCGTGGGCCGATGGCCGGTCGCCGGTTCCAAGTCTCCTGTCGGCTCCGCCGGCTCCTCTGGCGTCACCAGGTCGGCCGGCTCGACCGGGCCGTCCGGGGCTTGCGCAGCAGGGAGTCCCAAACCCGCGCCTGCGCCCCGGGTCCGTTGCCGTGCCGCCACCGCCAACAGCCACCGGCGGTGCAGTTCCAGGCGTTCCTCCGGCGACGCCCCGCAGAACACGGCCAGTCGTTCGACGGGGGCGAAGTCCTGGGGTACGGCCTCTCCGGCGCAGTACCGGTGCAGCGTGGACGTGTTCATGCTGAGCCGGCGTGCGAGGGAACTGTAGCTGCGGTCCGTGCGCGCCTTCAGTTCCGTCAGCAGCGCCGCGAACTCCGCGACGTCGTCCCCGCTCGACACCGTTGTCCCGTGTCTCTCCGACACCATTCCCCCATGTCCCGTCGACACCGTTGCCCCGGTGTCCCCCCGACCCGGGACCGGCATCCCAGGCTCTCGTATATCTGCACGTCAGATGGGCTGGGATGGTTCCAGGCCGGCGGATCGGGCGAGGAGCGTTGCACCCGTCGGCCGTGACGGCTGATGCTTCTGGTGTCGCACCGACCAGGGCCGGACCGACCCACCGGCGTCGCGGCGACCTTCCACACCCACGCACTCACCGCACTCACTCACGGGGGACACCCATGCCCAAGCGCACCCGAGCAGGCGCGCTCACCGCACTCGCCGCCGCGGGCCTCGTCGTCGGAACCGCGCTCTCCGCACCTGCGGGGGCCGCCACACAGGCGCCCGGATTCCTCTCGGCCAAGGATCTCCCGCCGCACGCCACCTCGTCCTGGACCGCCGACCCGGTCACGGCCGGCGTACCGGAGGTGGTGGAGCTGGACACCTGCCTGAGCATGGCGCTCGGCGGTGGCCAGGACACCTGGTACCGCGAGTTCCGGACCGAACTCGAGACGAGCGCCCGTCAGGTCAGCGTCGAACTGTCGAACCTCAGCGCGGCGAAGGGCCGGTTCTCACGGCTGAACCAGGACATCAAGTCCTGCCCGGCCAGGGTCGAGGAGGCCGACCCGGAGATCGAGGTCACGCTCAAGGACTACGGCACGCTGCCCGTCGAGGAGGGCGCCCACGTCTACGGCCTGCACACCGAGACCTCCTGGGGCGCGACCGGCATCCGCCTCCTCTCGGTCGGCCGGGACGGCACGACCGTGACGGTCGTGGACTGGGGGCAGATGGGCGACTTCGCCGACGCTCCGGTGAAGGCGTTCAAGAAGACGACCACCACAGCCGTCAACAAGCTCCACTGACCGACGGCACACGAGAGCCGGACCGCCGCCCTCCCGCCACGGGGGTCGGGAGGGCGGCGGCTCCGCGCCCGCCCGACCACAACACCCAGCAGAAGCAGAACCAGGCCAGCAGAAACGGGGAACACCACACATGTACAGCAGGAACGCCACGCGTCGCGCCGCCCTCGCCTCCGGTCTCGCCCTGGCCCTCGGCGTCGGACTGTCGGCCCAGGCGTCCGCCGGCGCACCGCGCTCGGTGAGCGGCAAGCCGTCCGACTCGGTCACCCGCATCGCGGACTTCTACGGTGCCTACATCGACGCCAAGAGCGACCCGGACAACGGCGGCAGGCTGGCGGCGGAGCTGCGCAAGTACTACGTCCACGCCGCCTACCTGAAGGAGCTGACGGCCTGGGAGGAGAAGAACGGCGTCGACGGCGTCCTGCACGCCCAGAACGTGCCCGTCCAGTGGAAGGTCACCGACAACGGCACCGCCGACTACACCGAGGCAGGCATCACGCTGACCTGGGGTGACGGCTCCACGACCAAGCTGGTCGTCGACATGAGCCGCAGTCACCGGATCATCCACATCGGCACGAAGGGCATCGAAAGCTCGTCGTAACCCTCCGTCGGTCGCAACGAACGGATTCCGGCCAACTTCGCGGTGTGCGCGAGGCCCGTCGCACCGACGCGGCGGGCGCTCGCGGCCCCGGACCCCGGCCGTCGTGCCGGGGACGGTGTGCGGGCCGGGTACGTCCAGAACCCGGCCCACCAGTCGGAACCACCTGGCACACGCCACACGGAAAGGTTCAGCGGCACCCGTGGTCCGTACGGTGCGGCGGCTCTCTTCCGGTGGTCGGACGGCGGCGTGCAGAAAGGGCCCCACCTGTCCCGGGACCCGCCCGGACGCCTGCCGCACCTGCGGAGAGCGTCGCAGGAATGGCCGAACACCTGGTCGTTAACGATTGGACATGACTGGCCGCGTGCCCATCGGGCAAGGATCCCCGTGAACGTGTTCGAGCAGGAGGGGAACCGACATCGGCACGCGGGCGGGGGTCATGAAGAGGCAGGCACGAGGCAGCGGTTCCATGGCGATCGCGAACACCTCGGCGGGGACGGGGACGATGGAGGACGAGACCGAGGGCGCCGGGGATCAGGCGCAGACGCCTCAACTCAGGCGTGAACTGGGGCGGGCGGACCTGCGGGCGGTGCCCGAGGCACGCCGGGCACTGCGCGAGCTGCTGCGGCAGTGGGGGAAGCCCGGGCGGTCCGACATCGCGGAACTGCTCACCAGCGAGCTCGTCACCAACGCACTCCTCCACACCGACCATGCCGCGGTCCTCACGGCGACCGTCGGACCCCGTGGCCTCCATGTGGAGGTGCGGGACTTCGTGGGCCGCAGGCCCCGCGTGTGCGCGCCGATCGCCGACGACGGCACGAACGGCAGGGGCATGGTCCTGGTCGACTCCCTCGCCGACGCGTGGGGCGTACGCGCGCACGGGGTGGGCAAGGCGGTGTGGTTCGACCTGGACGCCGAGGCGGCGTGAAGCATGAGTCACCGGAGACGGGAAGGGGCGTGACCCCGCGGGTCACGCCCCTTCCCGATGTGCTCGTTCGCGCGGTCAGCCGAACTGCTGCTCCAGGTCCTTGAGCTTGCGCTCGAGGGAGTCGAGCCGCGGCAGGGCCATGGTGTCGTCCTCCGCGGTGAGGTCGACGGAGCGCGCCTCAGTGCCGTGGCGGACGGGCTGCAACGAGGGCCGGGTGCGTACGGGCAGCTCCTCCGCGCCGGATATGGCAGGCTCCGCGGAGGCCGGAGTGGAGGCCCGCTCCAGGGCGGCCGCCTCGACCTGGCGTCCGGAGCCGCGGCCGACGAAGCCGCGGTGGCCCCGGCTGATGGCCTTGAGCTGCGCGCGCTCGACCCGCTGCTGGCCACGCCGCCGCTGCCGGGTCTCCTCCTTCTGGCGCTTGTCCTCGCGGACCTCCTCGACCGCCTCGTCGAGGCTGCGGACACCCTCGAGGAGCATCAGCGACCAGGCGCCGTACGTCTCACGCGGCGCCCGCAGCCAGCGGACGATGCGGATCTGCGGCAGCGGCCTGGGCACCAGACCCTGCTCGCGCAGGGCGGCCCGGCGGGTCTGCTTCAGCGCGCGGTCGAAGAGCACGGCCGCGGAGAGCGACATGCCGGCGAAGAAGTGCGGGGCGCCGTCGTGGCCCGCCCCGCGGGGGGCGTGCACCCAGTTGAACCAGGCAGCGGCGAGCGCGAACGTCCACACCAGTATCCGGGAGCCGAGCGCCGCGTCACCGTGGCTGGCCTCGCGCACGGCGAGTACGGAGCAGAACATCGCCGCGCCGTCCAGGCCGAACGGCACCAGGTACTGCCAGCCGCCGGTGAGGCCGAGGTTCTGCTCGCCGAAGCCGACCAGGCCGTGGAAGGAGAGCGCGGCCGCGACCGCGGCACAGCAGAAGAGGAGGACGTAGGAGGCCGTGCCGTAGATGGCTTCCTTGCGCCTGCGGCGCTCCTCGCTGCGCTCCCACGAGTCGTCCGCGCTCGTGTCCTTCCCCGTGGTGCGCTTGCCGCGCGCGAGCACCGCTACCGCCGCCAGCATGCCCAGGAACAGTACGGCGCCGGGAAGCAGCCAGTTCAGCGATATGTCGGTCAGTCTCATCTGGGGTCCCTTGCATTGGGATAGGGCGTAACGCCCGCCATAGTGGCCCAATCCCCTCGGCCCTCAGGGGTTTTCGGGGCAAGAGGCCGCCAAGGAAGTGCAAGGGAATGTTCAGGGCGACGTTCTGCTCGAACTGCCGCTTGAGGGGCGGGAGTTGAGTTCGAATAAGACTACCCGTACGGGTGGTTCCACGGAAAGTTCCCGTGGCAGGTGAGAAAGTTGTGAATCGCTGGTGGCTGACGGGGAGTCCCACTCGCGGGTGATCCTACGGGACCGTCCGGGTGATCCTGCGTGAGGGGTCCTCAACTCGTTGCGGCCAGCAGCCTGGTGACCCTGTCGGCGTCGCAGGTGCGGGGGCAGGTGGCGCAGGTGTCCTCGGGGCGCACCGTGTAGAACATGCAGCAGCTGGCCCGGTCCCGGGTGGGCAGCGACTCGCCGTCCGGGCCCGTCAGCTCGCGGAAGGCCGCCGAGCCGACGTACGGCTTGGTCGCGCCCGGCAGCAGCGCCTCCAGCTCGCGCTGGGCCCGCGCCTCCTCGCCGAGGAGGTGGGCGACGTACCAGAGCCCCTCCACGACCTCGTCGGTGGCCATGCCCCACAGTGCCCGGCCGCGCCGCCGCATCCGGGGCCCGAACCCGGCGAGGACCGGCTCCAGGTGCTCGGCCACCGCAGCCCGCACCTCGTCCCGCAGCGCCTCCTCGTCCGGGACCACCCGCGCGCCGGGCAGCGCGGCCGCCGGATCGTCCGGCAGGCAGGCGAACGCGGTGGGTCGTACGGCCAGGCGCGTCTCGCCCGGGGTGCTCCGGTCGTACGAGACATGCGTCACGGGGAAGCGGGGGACCCGGCGGAGCGTGAACCAGGGGACGGTGATCAGCAGACAGGCGGGCCAGGCGTACCGGTGCAGACCGAAACTCGCGATCACGTCGGGGCGGGCCTGCAGGCCGTAATCCCGCAGCACCTGGGCGTCGTCCCAGGCCAGGAACGCCTCCAGAGCGGCCCCGCCCTGCGCGAGCGCGGCGGCACCGACCCAGCCGGGGCCGGCCGGAGCCGCAGCGCGCGGGCTCAGCTCGGTGACCGTGAGTCCGGGATACGCCCTGGTCAGGCGTGCGTACGCGTCCGCGAGGGGCGAGCCGGGCAGAGGCATGCGGGACCACCGGTTCTCGGGTGACTTTCACGATAACGAAAGGCAAGGCTTACCTTACCTGGAGGGTGTGGGATTTGAACTGGCGCTCGATACGCCTAAGGTGCTTGACGGGTGAGTAACAACCGCCCGTAATGACCCCAAGTGCTGACAACCCCGTCAGGAGGACCCGTGAAGCACGGTGCGCAGGGCTCCGCCGGCGCGGGACCGGGCACGGCGGGCATACCGGGCGCGCGCGAGATGGGGGCAGTCCGGGTGCCTGCGCAGGCAACGGCGGCGGACATCGATGTCGGGCGCCGGGACGTGGAGGGCACCGTTCGGGGCGAGCACACGCACAGCGAGCCGCCCCTGCCGCGCCCCCGTCCCCCCGTGGTGCAGCGTTCCTCCGTGCGCGGCCAGATCCTCGACGCGCTGCGTTCCGCGCTGGTCGGGGGAGAGCTCAAGCCGGGCGAGGTGTACTCGGCGCCGGTGCTGGGCGAGCGCTTCGGCGTCTCCGCCACGCCCGTACGTGAGGCGATGCAGCAGCTCGCGCTGGAGGGCGCCGTCGAGGTCGTCCCCAACCGGGGCTTCCGGGTGGTCGAGCGCGGGACGCGGGAGCTGGCGGAACTGGCGGAGGTGCGGGCACTGATCGAGGTGCCGGTGATGCTGCGGCTGGCGCGGACGGTGCCGGCCGAGCGCTGGGCCGAACTGCGCCCCCTGGCCGAGGCGACCGTCCGCGCGGCGTCCATCGGGTGCCGGGCCACCTACGCGGAGTCCGACCGGGCCTTCCACCGCGCGGTGCTGGACCTCTCGGGCAACGAGCAGTTGGTGCGGATCGCGGAGGACCTGCACCGCCGGGCCCAGTGGCCCCTGGCGGGCGGGCCGGTCGCACGAGGGCGCGCGGACCTGGTGGCGGACGCGGCCGAACACCTGGCGTTGCTGGAGGCGCTGGGCGCGGGGGAGCTGGACGTGGTGCGGGCGCTGGTGGGGGAGCACTTCACCGGGGCGCGCTGAGCGGATCACCGGCGACCGCGCGCGGGTGTCCGGCCGATCGGGCCAGGGCGGGCGATCGGCTGCGCCGGGAGGCTGGGGCGGGCGGTTTCCGGGCGTATCGCGGGGCCGGCCCCGGCTCGCCGCTCAGGCCACCGACCCGATCCGCCCCACGGGGCCCGGCTCCGTGTCGTGGTGGATCGGGGTGTGCGCGCCGGTCAGTGAAACCCCGCTGCCGCCACGGCGGTTGGCGACGATCTCCGCGGCGATCGACAGGGCCGTCTCCTCCGGGGTGCGGGCACCGAGGTCGAGGCCGATGGGGGAGCGCAGGCGGGCCAACTCCAGCTCGGTGACCCCTACTTCGCGCAGCCTCGCGTTGCGGTCGAGGTGCGTGCGCCGGGAGCCCATCGCGCCGACGTACGCCACTGGCAGCCGCAGCGCCAGCTTCAGCAGGGGTACGTCGAACTTGGCGTCGTGGGTGAGGACGCACAGGACCGTGCGGGCGTCCACCCGCGTGCGCTCCAGGTAGCGGTGCGGCCACTCCACGACGACCTCGTCGGCCTCAGGGAAGCGGGCCTTCGTCGCGAACACCGGGCGCGCGTCGCACACCGTCACGCGATAGTCGAGGAACTTGCCGACGCGGACCAGCGCCGACGCGAAGTCGATCGCGCCGAAGACGATCATCCGGGGCGGGGGCACGGAGGACTCGACCAGCACCGTGAGCGGGGCTCCGCAGCGCGAGCCCTGCTCGCCGATCTCCAGGGTGCCGGTGCGGCCGGCGTCCAGGAAGGCGCCGGCCTCGGCGGCGACCGTGCGGTCCAGTTCGGGATGGGCGCCGAAGCCGCCGTCGTAGGAGCCGTCGCAACGGAGCAGCAACGCCCGCCCGATGAGGTCCGCCGGGCCCGTCACGATCCGCGCCACCGCCGCCGTCCCCCCTTGTGCGGCGGCGGCCAGCGCGGCGGCGACCACCGGGCGGACCGGGTCGCACACCCGCACCGGGGTGACCAGGATGTCGATGACGCCGCCGCAGGTCAGACCGACGGCGAAGGCGTCGTCGTCGCTGTAGCCGAACCGCTCGACGACCGACTCCCCGTCCTGAAGAGCCTGTTGGCACAGGTCGTAGACCGCGCCCTCCACGCACCCGCCGGATACCGAGCCGATCGCCGTGCCGTCGGCGTCCACCGCGAGGGCGGCGCCGGGCCTGCGGGGCGCGCTGCCGCCGACGGCCACCACGGTGGCGACGGCGAAGTCACGGCCCCGCTCGACCCACCGGTGCAGTTCTTCGGCGATGTCCAGCATCTCTCGGTCTCCTTGACGACGGTTGCGCGGAAGGCGGTTCGGCGGGTGGCTGGTGCTCGCCCAGCCGGCCCTCAATGGGACTGAGGGCGAAATGGACCAGGAAGATGCCTGTGCCGGCCCATGAACGCCCCGATCTCCCGTGCCCGGCCCTGGGCGACCATGGAACCCCGCCGATGCGAACAGCGGTCGAGCCGAGGCCGGTCGGCGTGGACGCGGGGATCAGTTCCCGCGTGGATTGAGCTGTTGCCCGGCGCCGGGGTGCCGTCGCGCCCACCCCTGCCGCCCTGCGGCACCACTGCCCGCGACGGCAGCGGCGTCATGAGGCGGCCGCGACGGCAACGGAGTCCAGCTGCTACGCGGTGCCCGTCAGGTGTTCCGGGCGGACCGGGGTTCTGGTCAGCTCCAGGCCTGTCGCGTTGCGGATGGCCGCCAGGACTGCCGGAGTCGACGACAGGGTGGGCGCCTCGCCGACGCCGCGGAGGCCGTAGGGGGCGTGGGTGTCGGCGAGTTCGAGGACGTCGACGGGGATGGTGGGGGTGTCGAGGATGGTGGGGATGAGGTAGTCCGTGAAGGAGGGGTTCTTCACCTTCGCGGTCTTCGGGTCGACGACGATCTCCTCCATGACCGCCACGCCCAGGCCCTGCGTCGTACCGCCCTGGATCTGGCCGAGCACGGACAGCGGGTTGAGTGCCTTGCCGACGTCCTGGGCGCAGGCCAGCTCGATGACCTTGACCAGGCCCAGCTCGGTGTCCACCTCGACGACGGCCCGGTGCGCGGCGAAGGAGTACTGGACGTGGCCGTTGCCCTGGCCGGTGCGCAGGTCGAAGGGCTCGGTCGGGCGGTGCCGCCACTCCTCCTCGACCTCCACGGCCTCGTCACCGAGGACGTCCACCAGGGCGGCGAGCACCTCCCCGCCGTCGGTGACGACCTTGCCACCCTCCAGGAGGAGTTCGGCCGTCGCCCAGGCCGGGTGGTACGAGCCGAACCGGCGGCGGCCGATCTCCAGCACCTTCTCCCGCACCAGCTCGCAGGCGTTCTTCACGGCGCCGCCGGTGACGTACGTCTGCCGGGAGGCCGAGGTCGAACCCGCCGATCCCACCTGTGTGTTGGCCGGACGGATCGTCACCTGGGCGACGCCCAGCTCCGTCCGGGCGATCTGCGCGTGGACAGTGACACCGCCCTGGCCGACCTCCGCCATGGCCGTGTGCACGGTGGCGGCCGGCTCACCGGCGACGACCTCCAGGCGCACCCGCGCGGTGGAGTAGTCGTCGAAGCCCTCGGAGAAGCCGACGTTCTTGATGCCGACCGCGTAGCCCACCCCGCGTACGACGCCCTCGCCGTGCGTGGTGTTGGACAGACCGCCGGGCAGCTGTCGTACGTCCGCACCCTCGCTGCTCTCCCACTGGCGCTCCGGCGGCATCGGCATCGCCTTGACCCGGCGCAGGAGTTCGGCGACCGGCGCGGGGGAGTCGACCGGCTGCCCGGTCGGCATGAGGGTGCCCTGTTCCATGGCGTTGAGCTGCCGGAACTCCACCGGGTCCATGCCGAGTCGCTTCGCCACCTTGTCCATCTGCGCCTCGTACGCGAAGCACGCCTGGACCGCGCCGAAGCCGCGCATCGCGCCGCAGGGCGGGTTGTTGGTGTAGAGGGCGACGGCCTCGATGTCGACGTCGTCGACGACGTACGGGCCGACACCGAGCGAGGAGGCGTTGCCGACCACGGCCGGGCTGGCGGAGGCATACGCGCCGCCGTCCAGGACGATGCGGCACTTCACGTGGGTCAGCTTGCCGTCACGCGTGGCGCCGTGCTCGTAGGAGAGCTTCGCGGGGTGGCGGTGGACGTGGCCGAAGAAGGACTCGAAGCGGTTGTAGACGATCTTCACGGGCTTGCCGGTGCGCAGGGCGAGCAGGCAGGCGTGGATCTGCATGGACAGGTCCTCGCGGCCGCCGAAAGCGCCGCCGACGCCGGACAGCGTCATGCGCACCTTCTCCGGCGGGAGGCCGAGCACGGGGGCGATCTGCCGCAGGTCACTGTGCAGCCACTGGGTGGCGATGTAGAGGTGGACACCGCCGTCCTCCTCGGGCACGGCGAGGCCGGACTCGGGGCCGAGGAAGGCCTGGTCCTGCATGCCGAAGGTGTACTCGCCCTCGACGATCACGTCCGCGCGTTCCCGGGCCGCGGCGATGTCGCCGCGCACGATCGGCTGGCGGTGGAGGATGTTCGGGTGCGGGACGTGGCCGATGTGGTGGTCGGTGCGGTTCTCGTGGACGAGGACCGCGTCCGGGGCGGTCGCGGAGGCCTCGTCGGTGATGACGGGCAGCTCGCGGTACTCCACCTTGATCTTGGCGGCGGCTCGGCGCGCGGTCTCCGGGTGGTCGGCGGCGACGACGGCCACCGGCTCGCCGTGGTGGCGGACCTTGCCGTGGGCGAGGACCGGCGTGTCCTGGATCTCCAGGCCGTAGTTCTTCACCTCGGTCGGCAGGTCGTCGTAGGTCAGGACGGCGTACACGCCGGGCGTGGCGAGGGCCTCGCCGGTGTCGATGGAGACGATCTCGGCGTGGGCGACCGTGGAGCGCAGGATCTGGCCCCAGAGCATGTCCTCGTGCCACATGTCGGAGGAGTACGCGAACTCGCCGGTGACCTTGAGGGTGCCGTCCGGGCGGAGCGTGGACTCGCCGATGCCGCCCTTCGTCCGGGAACCTTGGGTGATCTTGGTGGGAGCGCCGGTGGGGGCGCCTCCCGCTCGAGCGAAGCCGAGAGTGGGGGAGGGCATCGGGTCAGACCGCCTCTCCCTGTCGCGCGGCCGCCAGGCGGACCGCGTCCATGATCTTCTCGTAGCCGGTGCAGCGGCACAGGTTCCCCGAGAGGGCCTCGCGGATGTCCGCGTCGGTCGGGTTCGGGTTGTGCTCCAGCATCTCGTCGGCGGCGACGAGCAGACCCGGGGTGCAGAAGCCGCACTGGACGGCGCCGGCGTCGATGAACGCCTGCTGGACGGGGGAGAGGTCGGTGCCTGCGCCGGTCTGGGAGTCGGCGGGCCCGGCTTCCCACCGCTGGGCCTCGTCGAGCGAGGTGCCGGTGGAGTCGCCGCAGGACCGCTGCTTGGCGTACTCGGCGAGCCCCTCGACCGTGACGACCTCGCGGCCCTCGACCTGACCGGCGGCCACCAGGCAGGAACACACCGGCACGCCGTCGAGCCGAACCGTGCACGACCCGCATTCGCCCTGTTCACAGGCGTTCTTCGAACCCGGCAGCCCGAGCCGCTCCCGCAGCACGTACAGCAGCGACTCGCCCTCCCACACGTCGTCGGCTTCCTGGGGGCGTCCGTTGACAGTGAAGTTGACGCGCATTACGCAGCGCCCCCCTTCGGGTAGGTGGCACGGCCGGAGCCGCGGTACGACTCCCAGGTCCAGGTCAGTGTGCGGCGGGCCATGACGCCGACCGCGTGGCGGCGGTAGCTCGCGGTGCCCCGGACGTCGTCGATCGGGTTGCAGGCGGCGGAGCACAGGTCCGCGAACTGCTTGGCGACCGACGGGGTGATGATCCTCGCGTTGTCCCAGAAGCCGCCCTCGTCGAGCGCGGCGTTCAGGAAGTCCTCGGCGGCCTTCGCCCGCACGGGGGTGGGGGCGGCCGAGCCGATGCCGGTACGGACCGAGCGGGTCTCGGGGTGCAGGGCGAGACCGAAGGCGCACACGGCGATGACCATGGCGTTGCGGGTACCCACCTTGGAGAACTGTTGCGGGCCGTCGGCCTTCTTGATGTGGACGGCGCGGATCAGCTCGTCGGGCGCCAGCGCGTTGCGCTTCACGCCGGTGTAGAACGCGTCGATCGGGATGCGCCGTGAGCCCCGTACGGACTCCGCCTCGACCTCGGCGCCCGCGGCGAGGAGGGCGGGGTGGGCGTCGCCGGCCGGGGAGGCGGTGCCGAGGTTGCCGCCGACGCCACCGCGGTTGCGGATCTGCGGGGAGGCCACGGTGTGCGAGGCGATGGCCAGGCCCGGCAGTTCGGTGCGCAGGTTCTCCATGATCCGCGTGTAGGGAACGGAGGCTCCGAGCCGCACGCTGTCCTCGCCGACCTCCCACTCGTAGAGGTCATCGACGCGGTTCAGGTCGAGGAGGTACTCGGGCCGCCGGTGGTCGAAGTTGATCTCGACCATCACGTCGGTGCCACCCGCGATCGGCACAGCGGTGGGGTGCGCTGCCTTGGCGGCGAGCGCCTCCTCCCAGCTGGCGGGGCGAAGGAAGTCCATGACCGGCTCTCTTCTTCGTCGTGTGGGTCGTAGGGATCGAGCCAGATCGGGTGCGGCGGGCCCAGCTCGTTCCTGCACTGTTCACGTGGAGTGAGGCCAGTACACAGCGCGGTGCTCCGACCGGGTCAGTCACGGAAACCATGAAGGAGTTGGCTGGCCAGGGCGGGCATCTTGTAGATTCGTATGAACGGAGGTCATCGGTAACCCCACTGTTTTCCCGCGGAAACAGCACCCTCACGCTTCATCGTAGATTTCGAGACACAGAACGGCGGCGAAGAGAATGCGGCTGCGCGCACTGCTGGACACCGATGCGCTGGGCCTGCGGCTGCTCGGTGGCGAGGACGAGCTGGATCGCACCGTGCGGGGTGTGATGACCACCGACCTCAGGGACCCCAGCCGCTACCTCTCGGGCGGGGAACTGGTCCTGACCGGTCTGGCCTGGCGCCGGGACGACGCGGACTCCGAGTCCTTCGTACGGCTCCTGGTGCAGGCCGGAGTCGCCGCGCTGGCCGCCGGCGAGGCGGAGCTCGGGGACGTGCCGGACGACCTGGTCGTGGCGTGCGCCCGGCACCGGCTGCCGCTGTTCGCGGTGCACGAGTCGGTGGCGTTCGCGACGATCACCGAGCACGTCGTACGGCAGGTGTCCGGCGAGCGCGCCGGGGACCTCGCGGCCGTCGTCGACCGGCACCGGCGGATGATGACCTCGGGCCCGGCGGGCGGCGGCCCCGACGTCGTCCTGGACCTGCTCGGCTCCGACCTGGACCTGCGGGCCTGGGTCCTCTCGCCCGCCGGCCGCCTCATCGCAGGGCCCAAGGGGGCGGGGCCCGGCCTGCCCGCCGACGTGTGCGCCCGGCTCGCCGCCGAGCACCTGTCCGCCGCCCGCACGGGCCGACGCGCACCGCACCGGCTGACGCTGGGCCCGACGACGTACAGCCTCTTCCCGATCCGCAGCAGCGGCCGCTCCCCGCAGGCCGCCCGGGAGGTGCGCGAGACGGTGCTGTCGGACTGGCTGCTGGCCGTCGAGGCGGACGCCGGTGACTGGCCCGAGGAGCGTCTGGATCTCCTCCAGGGCGTCACCCAGCTGATCGCGGTCGAACGGGACCGAAGGGACGCGGCACGCACGGTCCGGCGGCGGCTCGCCCAGGAGGTCCTGGAGCTGGTGCAGACGGGCGCCGCGCCCGCCGAGATCGCCGCGCGCCTGCGGGTCGCCGCTCCCGTCCTGCTGCCCGGCCTCGGATCCGCCCCGCACTGGCAGGTGGTCGTGGCCCGCGTGGAGTGGAACGCCGGGGACGGTGGGGACGGCGGGGGGATCGCGGGCGGACCGGTCGCCCAGTCCCTCCTGGAGGAGATCCTCGTCGACCCGCTCGCCACCGGCCCCGAGCCCTCCGACCGCATCGCCGTGGCCCACACCGGCGACGAGGCGATCGCTCTCGTCCCGCTGCCCGCCGTGTCCACCGAGCACGACGGCTCCGAGACGGGCATCCTCGCCGACGCGCTCCTGGAGGCCGTACGCGACCCGCTGGCGGCCGGGCTGGACGACGACGGCCGGCTCACCCTCGGCGTCAGCGCGGCCGTGCACTCCGCGGAGGGGCTGCGCGGGGCGCTGGAGGAGGCACGGCACGCGCGGCGGGTCGCCGCGGCGCGCTCCGGCCGGGTGTGCGCGGCGGGCCACCAGGAACTGGCGTCGCACGTGCTGCTGCTCCCGTTCGTCCCGGACGACGTCCGCCGCGCCTTCACGGCCCGGCTCCTGGATCCGCTGCGCGAGTACGACCGCCGCCACCGCGCCGAACTGATCCCCACCCTGGAGGCGTTCCTCGACTGCGACGGCTCCTGGACGCGCTGCGCGTCCCGTCTCCACCTGCACGTCAACACGCTGCGCTACCGGGTGGGACGGATCGAGCAGTTGACGAGTCGGGACCTGTCGCGGCTGGAGGACAAGCTGGATTTCTTCCTGGCACTGCGCATGAGTTGAAACCTTTGGCGCCGGTGAGTCCCACGACTTTGTGAAATCCTTCACCCACCCTCTTGGCCGGGCTGGTCGATCCGTGTTGAGATGCCGCCACCACTCAAAGCTCGATGGCGTGCTCGGGAGGGCAATGTGGCGCATCCTGCCGTGTCTGGTATCGGAACGACCGCAGGTGACGATCCCCTCCAGACCGCGGTATGGCGGTTGCGCTCGCGGGCCTGCTGGGCCGACGCGGCGGCTCTGCTCCAACCGGTCACCGCGGCGGCCGCGGTGCAGCGGACCGCGCTGCTCGTCGAACGGTGCCTGTACACCGAGCAGGGCTGGGAGGAGGCCGAGGACGCGCTGCGTACGGCGGAGGCGCTGGCCCACACCGACGAGGAACGGGGCGCCGCGGCCTGTGAGCGCGGCCAACTCGCCTACGCCGCCACGCTGCACGGGGTGCGCGACCGGGCGGACGAGGCACGGGCCGCGCTGGGTCGGGCGGCCGCGCTGATCGCTCCCGGGGCGGCCGGACGGGCGCTCCTCGACTTCCGGCGGGGCCTGCTCGCCGAGAACCTGGCCGACTCCCCGCAGGCGGCCCGCGCCGCCTACCGCCGCGCCCACACGGGCGCCGCCGCGCACTCCGACGCCCTGCTCCTCTCCTTCACCTGGCGTCACCTCGCCGGACTCGCCCTGCGCGACGGCGAGTTGACGGAGGCCCGGCACGGCTTCGCCGAATCCCTCCGTATCCGCGAGGAGTTGGGCTACCTGGTCGGCACGGCCCCCGCTCTGGCGTCCCTGGCGGACGCGGAGGTGGAACCCGAGGCCTCACGCCTGCGCGAGGAGGCCCGCCGCCTGTTCCGCCTCCTGGGGGGCGTACCGACCTGGCTGGCCCGCCAGTTGGCTCCACCGGCGGCCACGGCGTGAGGGGCCGCGCGGACTCACGCCCCCTTGGAGAGACGTAGACCACATTTCGGGGTGCGGATGTCACACCTCGGTGCCCGGGGCGCTCTCAGTTCCGAACGCATCGGTGACGAGAGGCCCCGCGATGTCCGACACCCCGCCAGACCCACCGACGAACACCACGACACAGGTGTTCCACGACAACCGTGAGCTGCTGTTCTCCATCGTCTACAACATGCTCGGCACCGTCGCCGACACCGAGGACGTGCTGCAGGAGACCTGGCTGTCGTGGACGACCAGGAACCAGGCACCGAGCGCTGAGCCGATCGACAACCCGCGCGCCTACCTGGTGCGGATCGCGGTCAACCGGGCCCTCGCCCACCAGGCCACGATCAGCCGCCGCCGTGAGACCTACGTCGGCCCGTGGCTGCCCGAACCGCTCGTCGGCCCCCTCACCGACACCCCCGCCCCCGACGACGCCGCCGACGCGGCGGTGCGCGCCGAGTCGGTGTCGATGGCGCTGCTGGTCGTCTTAGAGACCCTCACCCCACTGGAACGCGGGGTGTTCGTCCTGCACGAGGTGTTCGGCTACGCCCACACCGAGATCGCGGAGATCCTCGGCCGCACCCCCTCGGCGATTCGCCAGCTCGCCCATCGCGCCCGCGAGCACGTCCACGCCCGGCGCCCCCGCTACGAGCCCGAGCCGCACGTCCGGCAGCAGGTGACCGAACGGTTCATGGCCGCCGCGCTCGGCGGTGACCTGGACGCCCTCCTGTCGATCCTGGCGCCGGACGTGACCCTGTGGAGCGACGGCGGAGGCAAGGCCCGGGCCGGCCTGCGGCCGATCCACGGCCGGGACAAGGTCGTCCGCCTGTTCGCCGGTCTCGTCCCCCCCTCCGGCAAGGGCCTCGACATCGCCTACCGCAGCGTCAACGGCGCCCCGTCGGCCCTGCTTTTCGCCGGCGGCTCCCCCTTCGCCGTCCTCGTCCTGGACCTCACTCCGGACGGCGACCAGGTGTGCGGCATCTACGCCGTCGCCAATCCCGACAAGCTCTCCCACGTCAACTGACCGGAGAAATCCGCATGGTGCGAAAACTTGCGTCCCTGCCCGGTGGCCGGGTGACGAAATGGCTCGTCCTCGCCCTCTGGGCCGCCCTGCTGGTCCCGGCCCTCCTGCTGGCCGGCAAGCTCGGCGACGTCGAGGAGAACGACAACTCCGCCTGGCTGCCTGGCAACGCGGAGTCGACCCGCGTCGTCGAGCGGGCCGAGAGGTTCCAGCCCGCCGACACCCTGCCCGCGATCGTGGTCTACGACCGGCCCGCAGGCGTCACCGTCGCCGACCTGACCAAGGCCAAGGCCGACGCCGAGGCCTTCAAAGGCGTCGACGGTGTCGTGGGGCAGCCCCAGGGCCCGCTGAGGTCCCAGGACGGCAAGGCCATCCAGACCGTCGTCCAGGTGCACAAGGACAGGACGGGCTGGGAGGGGATCGGCAAGGTCGTCGACGCGATGACCGACGTAGGCGAGGAGAACGCGGACGGTCTCGGGTTCCACGTCACCGGCCCGGCCGGTTACGCGTCCGACTCGATCAAGGCCTTCAGCGGGGGAGGCGGCCTGACGACGATCACCGCGGCGGTGGTGGTCGTGATCCTGCTGCTCACCTACCGCAGCCCGTTGCTGCCGCTGCTCTCCCTGCTGACCGTGGGCGGTGCCCTGGTCACGTCGGAAGCGGTGATCTACCTGCTGGCGAAGAACGCCGGACTCACCGTCAACAAGCAGACCAGCTTCATCCTGACGGTGCTGGTGTTCGGCGCCGCCACCGACTACGCCCTCCTGCTCATCTCGCGCTACCGGGAGGAGTTGCGGCGGCACGAGGACCGGCACGAGGCGATGGCGGAGGCCCTGCACCGCTCCGGTCCCGCGATCATCGCCAGCGCCGCGACCGTCGCGGTCAGCCTGATGCTGCTGACGCTGGCCAGCCTCAACTCCACGAAGGGGCTGGGGCCGGCCTGTGCCGTCGGCGTCCTCGTCGGACTGCTCGCCATGGTCACTCTGATGCCGGCCCTGCTGGTCATCTGCGGCCGCTGGGTCTTCTGGCCGGTGAAGCCGTCGTACGGATCGGCCGAGACGGCCAAGGAGGGCATCTGGGCCCGGGTCGGCACCGCCGTCTCCGGTCGGCCGCGGATCGTGTGGATCGGCACCGCGCTGGTCCTCGGCGCCCTGGCGATCGCGGTGTTCGGGCTCAGGGCCGACGGGCTCGCCAACAAGGACCAGTTCACCAATGAGCCGCAGATGGCCGTCGGCGAGCAGATCCAGTCCCGCCACTTCCCGGCCGGGTCGGGCGACCCCGTCTACGTCGTGGCCGGGGCCGACTCGGCGGAGCAGGTGAGGACCGCGCTGTCCGCCGTCCCGGGAGTCGCCGCCGTCTCCGCGCCGATGGTCAAGGACGGGGAGGCCATGGTGCTCGGGGAGCTCAGGGACGATCCCAGCAGCACGGCCGCGATGCGCACCGTCGAGCGGGCCAGAACCGCGGTCCACGCGGTCGCCGGGGCGGACGCGCAGGTCGGCGGCAACACGGCGATCGTTCTCGACACGCAGGAGGCCGCCGCCCGCGACTCCGAGGTGATCATCCCCATCGTGCTGGTCGTGGTGTTCCTCGTCCTCGCGCTGCTGCTGCGGGCGATCGTCGCACCCCTGCTGCTGATGGCGACGGTGGTGCTGTCGTTCGGGGCGGCCCTCGGCGTGAGCAGTCTGATGTTCAACCACGTCTTCCACTTCGCCGGCGCGGAAGCGTCCTTCCCGCTCCTGACGTTCGTGTTCCTGGTCGCCCTCGGCATCGACTACAACATCTTCCTGGTCACCCGGGTGCGTGAGGAGGCACTGCTGCACGGCACCCGGCGCGGCGCGCTGACAGGCCTGTCCGCCACCGGCGGTGTGATCACCTCGGCGGGTCTGGTGCTGGCCGGCACCTTCGCGGCGATGGCCTCGCTGCCCCTGGTGTTCGCGGCCGAACTGGGGTTCGCGGTGGCGTTCGGCGTCCTGCTGGACACCATGATCGTCCGCTCGGTCCTGGTCACCGCGCTGACCCTGGACGTGGGCCGCTGGATGTGGTGGCCCAGCGCACTGTTCAGGCACCCCGACGCGCCCGAGCCGCCGACGGGCCGGCCCGACACCGAGCGGGGGTTCGCGCGGTTGTCGTGATGAGGGCAACGCCTCCTAGCACACGGCCTGGCCGGGCAGTACGAAGCAGCGCACGCCGCCCGGCTCCAGGTCGTACCAGTGGCCCCGTCCCCAGCCGCCCGTCAGCGCGGCCACGTCCTTCGGGGTCAGGCCGATGTGCCGGCGCTGCTCGGGCAGGCGGTCCGTCAGGGAGGACGTCACCAGCCAGACGCCGTCCGGTGCCAGCAGGCGTCGTACGCGGTCCGCGATCGCCGTCTTGTCGGGCAGGAAGGCGAGGACCAGGCGCATCGTCACGAGGTCGAAGGCCCCTGGTGGGAGGGACTCGACCTCGGCGGGGTCCGTGAAGTCCAGATGGCGGGTGCGCAGTCGGGGTTGGAGGTCGGCGTAGCGGTCGCGGGTCGCGGCGACCGCCGAGCCGGCCCAGTCGACGGCGAGGGTGTGGTAGCCGAGACCCGCCAGGGCGGCGGCGTGCGTGCCCAGGCCGCAACCGACGTCCAGGGCCCGGGCGTCGGGGCCGGGCGGACCCACGGCCTCGGTGAGCAGGCGGAGTTCGTGGTCATCCGTGCCGAGGAAGCCGTGTCCTGCGGCGAAGTGGTCCTCCCAGTGGGCCTGTTCGGCCGGCATCAGGGGCGCCTGAGGAGGGCGTTGGCCGCCCGGCCGAACATCGAGCGCGCGGCCGCCTTGAGGACCGGGTCAGCGAACCCGGGCAGGAAACGGACCCGTAGCTCCTCGCGCCACACCACGCGGGTACGGCCGCCCGGGCCCGGGCGGACCTCGATCTCCGCCCAGCCCAGGACGACCCGGCCCCGCTTCTCCAGCCGGCACAGGCCCGGCTCGCCGTCCGCCGGAGGGCGCCACACCGTGACCTCCATCCGGTCGTCGAAGGAGAGCGGGCCGACGCCGGAGCGGGCCACGAAAACCGTGCCCTCGCGCGTGGGCGGGGGAGTGACCACGGTGACGCGGGTCAGCGGGACCACGTCGCCGTGCCGGGGCCACTCCGTGAGCCTGCGCCAGGCCTCGTCGAGGGGGAGCGGTGCCGTGCGTTCCAGGAGGAAGGTGACCACGTGAGGATCTTAGGCGGCCCCAACGCTCAGGGCCGCCACCGTCAGGGCCTCAGGGCCGGTACACCTTCCCCGGCTCCGCCTTGCCGGGGGCCAGCAGTTGCGGCACGGTCACGAACACGTACCCGCGCTCCTTCAGCGCGTCGATGATCCCGGGCACCGCGGGCACGGTCCCGTCGTAGATGTCGTGCAGCAGGATGATCCCGTCCCGGGACGCCTGTGCGAGGACGCGCTTCTGGATCAGCGTGGAGTCGTTTGTCTTGTAGTCCTTGGCGGTCACGCTCCACAGGACCTCCGAGAGGCCCAGCTCGCGGCAGATGTCGTGCACGGTGTCGTCGGTGCGGCCCTGCGGCGGGCGCATCAGCGTCGGGCGGCGGCCGGTGAGGCGCTCTATCTCCTTGTTGGGGCGTTCCAGCTCCTCGCGTATCTCCGCGGGCTTCAGCCGCGTGAGGATCTTGTGGTCCCAGGTGTGGCTGGCCACCTCGTGGCCCTCGTCCGCCATGCGCTTGACGAGCTCCGGGTACTTCTCGATGTGGCGTTTGCCCAGCAGGAAGAAGGTCGCCGGGACCTGTCTCTCCTTCAGGATGTCCAGCAGCCGGGCGGAGTTCTCGCTCGGTCCGGCGTCGAAGGTCAGCGCGATGCACTTGGCCTGGCGACAGTCGGCGGTCCCGAAACGGGCCTGTGCGGTGGCGGCGCGGGCGGAGCTCGGCGCGGTGGTGTCGTGGCCTGCGCAGCCGGTGAGCGCCAGCGCCAGGCCGACGGCCGCCGAGAACATCCGGGCGGCTCGGAACGGGGTCCCCGTTTTCTTCGTCTTCTTGGTCGGAGAAAGCATGCCGGGACTATACACAGTGAGTATGTATGGGGTGTATAGTGGGGGTTTTGTCCCAAACTGTCGGCAAGCGTTTGAGACAGCTCCCTGCGCGGCACCCGCGAGTCCATGCGCAACCTCGGCATCAACGCCCTGTTCCACGACCCGACCGCCGCCCTCGTCGACGACGGACGTGTGAGCGCCACCGCCGAGGAGGAGTGCTTCAGCAGGTGCCTGGAACACACCGGTGCACGGGCCGAGGAGCGGGACACCGTGACGTACTCCTCCGACCCCGCGCCGGCCCGGCCCGCCCACGCGATGGGCCACCCACACCCGGACAGCGACGTCCTCGTCCTCGACCGCGTCGCCGACTCCGGCGGGAGCGGTGCCGGGGGCGTCGGCACCGCCCGCGTCCAGACCGTCGAGGAGCGCCGAGAACCCTTCGCGGCACGGATGCCGGCCGCCTTCGAGCGGCGCACCGGGCTGCCCGTCGTCGTCAACATCAGCCTCAACACCGCAGGACGGCCCATGGCCGACGATCCGCGTGACGCCCTCGAGTGCTTCGGCTGCGCGCCCGTGGACCTGCTCGCCATCGGCCCGTACGCGGTGCGCAGGGGAAGGGCGTACGCATGAACAGGGCCTACTCCGTGGTCATCCCGACCTCCGCGCGGGACACGCTCGCCGACTGCCTCGCCGCGCTCGCCGCGGCCACCGGGCCGCCCCCGGAGGAGATCATCCTCGTCGACGACCGGCCCGACCCCGAACCGGGCCCGTTGGAGCACCCGTTGAGCGTCCTCGGCGACCTGCGCGAGCGCACCACCGTGCTGCACAGCGACGGCCGCGGCCCCTCAGCGGCCCGCAACACCGGCCTGCGCGCGACCACTTCACCGTGGGTGGTGTTCCTCGACGACGAGGTGCAGTGCGGCCCGCACTGGTACGAGCAACTCGTCCACGACCTCGCCGACGCGTCCCCCGACACCGCGGGCGTCCAGGGCGTGCTCGCCGTACCGCTGCCCGGTGAACGCCGGCCCACCGACTGGGAACGCGGCACCGCCGGACTCGCCCGGGCCCACTGGATCACCGCCGACATGGCCTACCGCACGGAGGCCCTCAAACAGGTCGGCGGCTTCGACGAACGCTTCCAGCGCGCCTTCCGGGAGGACGCCGACCTCGCGCTGCGCGTCCTCGACGCCGGCTGGCGCATCCGGCAGGGACGGCGGACCAGCCTGCACCCGGTGCATCCCGCCGACCGGTGGGTGTCGCTGCGCGCCCAGCGCTGCAAGGCCGACGACGCGCTCATGCGGAGCCTGCACGGCCCCGACTGGTGGCACCGCGCGCTCGCCCCGCGCGGGCGGCTGCGCAGCCACGTCGCGATCACCGCCGCGGGAGCGGCCGCCTGCGCGCTCGGCGCGGCCGGACGCCGCCGCGAGGCCGTGACGGCCGGGCTGGTCTGGGTGGCGGGAACCGCCGAGTTCGCGTGGTCGCGCATCGAGCCCGGCCCGCGCACCCGCTACGAGGTCGACACCATGCTCGCCAGCAGCGTGCTCATCCCGCCCGTGGCCACCTGGCACTGGCTGCGAGGGCGGTGGCGGCACCGCGGCACCGCCCCCTGGCGGGAGGTGGCGCCGTGACCCGGGTGCGGGCCGTGCTGTTCGACCGCGACGGCACCCTCGTCGAGAGCGTCCCCGACAACGCCGACCCGGAGCGGGTCCACCCCGTCGAGGGTGCCCACCAGGCCCTGGAACTGCTGCGCCACCGGGGCCTCAGTACCGGGTTCCTCACCCACCAGCCGGGCGTCGCGCGCGGGGCCCTCACCGAGGCCGACGTGCGCCGCGTCGACGCCCGGGTCGACGAACTCCTCGGCCCGTTCGACGTGCGGGGTGTCTGCCCGCACGGCCCCGACGACGGCTGCCACTGCCGCAGCCCCGAACCCGGCCTGCTGCTGTGGGCCGCCGGCCGGGTGTGTACCGGACCCGAGGGGATCGTCGTGATCAGCGGCCGGGGCGCCGACGTCGAGGCCGCACGCCGGGCCGGCGCCCACGGGATCCTCGTACCGGCACCGCACACGCCCCCGCAGGAGACGGCTGCCGCCGAGCGCGTGGCGCCGGACCTGCTGACCGCCGTCCGCGCGGTGCTCCTGGGGCCGCCGCGCGGGCACGTCCTGGTCGACGAGCGGCCCATCGAGGAGGCGTACGAGACCGGGACACCCGGACACCAGGGCGGCACGGGAAGGCCGCGGTGAACAGCGACAACCACGAGGAGAGGGCCCGATGAGGATCGCCATGGTGTCCGAGCACGCGAGCCCGCTCGCCGCGCCCGGCGGCACCGACGCCGGCGGCCAGAACGTGTACGTCGCCCGGCTCGCCGAGGAACTGTCCCGGCGCGGCCACGACGTCGTCGTCCATACCCGGCGCGACTCCACCGACCTGCCCGACCGGGTGCCCCTGCCCGGCGGCGGCGAGGTGGACCATGTGCCGGCCGGGCCGCCCGACGTCCTCCCCAAGGACGACCTCTACCCGTACATGACCGGCTTCGGCGCCCACCTCGCGCGCGTCTGGGACCGTGAACGGCCCGACGTCGTGCACGCCCACTACTGGATGTCCGGCGTGGCCGCGCGGATCGGCGCGCACCCGCACGGCATCCCCGTCGTGCAGACCTTCCACGCCCTCGGCTCCGTCGAGCGCCGCCACCAGGGCCGACGGGACACCAGCCCGTACGAACGCCTGGGCTCCGAGCGCCAGTCGGGCCGTAGCTGCGGGCGCGTCCTGGCGACCTGCACCGACGAGGTGTACGAGCTGGCCGACATGGGCGTACCGCCCCGGCAGGTGTCCGTCGTGCCGTGCGGCGTGGACGTCGAGCACTTCCGCCCCGGCGCGCGCCACTCCGACGTGCCGGAAAGGCAGCGGCGGCACCGGCTGCTCGCCTGTGGCCGACTGGTTCGCCGCAAGGGCTTCGACCGGGCCGTTCGCGCCCTCACCGAGATCCCCGACGCCGAACTCCTCGTCGCGGGCGGGCCGCCCGGCGACCTGCTGGAGACCGACCCCGAGGCGGAACGCCTGCTGTGGCTGTCCGACCGGGCGGGCGTCGCCGACCGGGTGCGGCTGCTCGGTGCCGTGGATCCCGCCCGGATGCCCGCGCTGATCGGCAGCGCCGACGCGGTCCTGTGCACACCGTCGTACGAGCCCTTCGGCATCGTGCCCTTGGAGGCGATGGCGTGCGGGGTGCCCGTCGTCGCCACCGACGTGGGCGGCCACCGGGACACCGTGGCCGACCGGCGCACCGGCCGGCTGGTGCCGCCCGGGGACACCCGGGCGATCGCCTCCGCCGTCCGCGACCTGCTCGGCGACGACGAACTGCGCCACCGATACGGCGAGGCGGGCCGCGAACGCGTCCTCGCCCGCTTCACCTGGCAGCGCGTCGCGGACGGGGTGGAACACGTCTACCGGCAGGTCACCGTGGGCCACGCGCCACCCTCGCAGGTGGCGTGACGGTGCCCCGGGGCGTCCCGGGGCACCGCTTTCACCAGAGGCTCACTGGGCGTAGAACGTCGCGTCCGCCCTGTCGAGGGTCGTGCTCAACGTCTGTACGTACAGCAGGTAGTTGTAGTGGCGGATGTAGCGTCCGGCGGTGCCGTACGACTCATAGGAGACCCCGGCGGAGTCGGCCAGACCGGCGCGCTTGTAGAAGGTGGCGTCGGACGCGAACTGCGTGCTCCCGTCGTTCTTCTCCACCCACACCTCGTTGTTCTTGCTCCGCAGGTAGTAGCCGGGGAAGTTGGCCGACTCCAGGGACACCGTGCCGCTGCCCGTCAGACCGGGCACGACGCGGAACTGGGAGTCGGCGAGCGGGGAGACGTCGGCCTCGATCTTGGCGCGGAACTCCCAGTGGCGGATGAAACGGTCGGCGAAGTTGTACGACGAGAAGCGCTGCGGGGTGACCCCGTCGGCGACCGGGATGCCGAAGTCGGGCGTGCCGTCGGCCTTCCAGTACACCTTCTGGACGCGGGTGCGGCGGTTGGGGTCGTTCAGCGGGTCGCCGGTGATGTCCTTGTAGCTGCGGTCGTGGTAGACGAGGATGTCCGACTTGCCGTCCTCGGAGACGGTGAAGGAGTTGTGGCCCGGACCGTACTGCGAGGTCGCGTCGCTGGTCTTGAACACGGGCTGCGAACCCTTCGTCCAGGACGCCGGGTTGGTCAGGTCGGCGCTCGCCGACGCGGTCAGCATGCCCAGGCAGTAGTTGGCGTCGGTCGCGCTGGCCGAGTAGGTCATGAAGACCTTGCCGCCGTGCTGGATGACCGCCGGACCCTCGTTGACCTTGAAGCCGACCGTCTCCCAGGACAGCGTGGGCTGCGAGATCTCCGCCGGAGTTCCGGTGAGCGTCCAGGGGTTGGCCATCTTCGCGATGAACAGGGACGTGTTGTTGTTCTCGGCCGGGTTGCGCTGCGCCCAGGCCAGGTAGCGGACGCCGTTCACGGCGAACGTGGTGGCGTCGAGGGAGAAGCTCTCCCACGTGGTCTTGATCTGGCCCTTCTCGGTCCAGGTGGCGGTGAGCGGGTTGGCGCCGGTGCCCTCCAGGACGTACATCCGGATCGCCCAGATGTCGTTGGTGGCGCCGGCCGCGAAGTACACGTACCACTTGCCGTCGATGAAGTGGATCTCCGGTGCCCAGATGTGGGCGCCCATCACGCCGCTGGCGTGCTTGGTCCAGATGGTGACCTCCGGGGCCGTCGACAGGCCCTGGATGGTCGTCGCCCGGCGCAGCACGATGCGGTCGTACTCGGGGACGGTCGCCGTGAAGTAGTAGTAGCCGTCGGTGTGCTTGAAGATGTGCGGGTCGGCCCGCTTCTCGGCGATCGGGTTGGTGTAGGTCACCGCGGGGGAGGCGGGCACGGCCGCGTGGGCGGCCGGGCCGGGCCCGACCAGGCAGGCCGCCAGGGCGACCAGCGTGGCCAGGAGGAGGCGTACGGCGTTGCGTCTCAAGGTGGTTCTCCAGATCACGGGGAGTCGATCGGGGCGATCGGGGCGATCGGGGCGATCAGAGTCTTCGGGATGATCGGTTCGATCAGATCGATCAGGTCGTGGGCACGAGGCGCCACTGCTGGCAGTTGTTGTTCAGCCACGTCCACTGCCGTACGTCGGTGCCGTTCGCGGTGCCGCAGTTGGCCACGTCGGCGACCTTGCCGCTGTTCTCGTTGACGATGCGCACGTAGTCGCCGCTCGCGGTGAACACCAGGCGGTAGCGCTGGCACTTGTTGTTGAGCCAGGACCACTGCTGGATGTCGGCGCCGTCGGCCGTGGAGCAGGACGCCGTGTCCATCACGCCTCCGGTGGCCACGTTCACCAGCCGGTTGGTGTCGTCGGCCAGGTCCTCGATCTTCCACTTCTGGTTGGCCCCGCCGGTGCAGGTCCACTGGAAGATGTTGGTGCCGTTGGCGGTGTTGCCGCCCTCGAGGTCCAGGCACTTGCCGCTGTTGCGGTTGACGAGGGTGTACGAGGTCGGGGTGGCAGCGGTCTCGCCGGACGGGCCGGGCAGTGACGTACCGAGCGCGACGGGCGTGCCGAAGTCGGGGGTGCCGTCGGCGTTCCAGGTGAACTTCTGCGCACGGGTGGTGCGTCCGTTGCCGCAGCCGCCGTTCGAGGCGGAGTTGGCGTGGTAGACGATCCAGTTCTCGGTGCCGTCCGGCGAGGTGAAGAAACCGTTGTGTCCCGGACCGTAGACGCTGTTGGCGTCACTGCGCTGGAAGACGGGCGTCTGCTTCTTGGTCCAGGACGCGGGGTCGAGCGGATCGGAACCGGTGAGCTCCAGCTGGCCGAGCTTGTAGTCGGGGGTGCCGCAGAAGCTGGCGGAGAAGGTGAGGAACGTACGGCCGTCGTGGTACAGCGGTTCCGGCCCCTCGTTGACCGCGCCGCCGGACGTCTCCCAGCTCAGCGTGGGGCTGGAGATGACGGTGAAGGTGTTGCTCGCGAGGGTGTACGGGTTGCTCATCGGCGCGATGACCAGGCTCTGCTTGCTGCCGTTCACGAACCCGCTGCCGACGAGGTAGAGCTTGTTGTTCGCCTGCAGCACGCTCGCGTCGATCAGCCAGCCGCCCGGCGTGAGGTTGGAACCGGTGAGCGAGCCCTTGTAGGTGTACGGGCCCAGCGGGTCGGTGCCGGCGCTCTCCAGGACGTGGGTGCGCTGGGAGTCGCAGCAGGCGACGCCGCTCTGGCCGGCCGAGTAGTACAGGTACCAGTGGCCGTTGAACTGGTGGATCTCCGGCGCCCAGATATTGGTGTTGCGCGTGGACGTGGTGTCCGACCACACCTGCACGTTGGGCGCGGTGGCCAGACCCGCGAGGGTCGGTGACTTCCGCATGCCGAGGATGCCGGTGAACGTGGTGGTGATCAGGTAGTAGTTGCCGTCGTAGTACTCCAGCCAGGGGTCGGCGCCCTTCGACGACTTCAGGGGGTTGGTGTAGGGACGGCCGTCGGCCGCGGACACCGGCTGGGTCGCCGCGATCAGGGCGACGAGGAGGGCCAGTACGCAGACGAGCAGGGATCTGCTTCCGCGCGGCCGAGGCAGCCGAGGCATAGATGACCGTCCTAGTTCGTGCAAGTTCGTGATTTCGAACACAGTTCGTAACTTCGGCCAGAAGATAGGGGGCGCGCATGTTCGCGTCAATGGTTTGGACAGGAGGTGCTTTCTGAGCCATTCGGACCCGTCCGCAGGGCCCTCGCTCACGGCGTCGTTCAGCGTGGTGCGTGAAGAGGCGAGGAGGGAAGATGCCCCACGGCGTCCGCACCACCGCGGCCGGTACCCGGCGGCCGCCCGGAACATCTGCCGTCGACGTCACGCCCCGGCGCGCGTGGCGCGCGTGGCGCTCCTGGGCTGACGGATGGCTCGCCCTGGTCGCGGCCGGCTTCGCCCTCGCCCAGCTCGCGCTCGTCCGCCCCGGCATGGGCCTCGGCTGGGACGAGTCGGTCTACGTCAGCCAGGTCGCCGACCACGCCCCGGCCGCCTTCTTCAGCGCGCCCCGCGCCCGAGGGGTCCCGCTGCTGGTGGCTCCGGTGGCCGCCTGGTCGTCGTCCACCCCCCTGCTGCGGATCTACCTGGCACTCCTGTCCGGCCTCGCCCTGTTCCTGGCGCTGCGCGCCTGGCGGGGACTGTTCCCGACCCGGGTCGTCGCGATCGGCGGCGCCCTGTTCGCCAGCCTGTGGATCACCCTCTTCTACGGCCCCCAGGCCATGCCCAACTACTGGGTCGGGATCGGCGCCCTGATCTGCGTCGGCTCCTACCTGCGGGCCCGGGCCGACCCGGGCGACCGGGCGGCCCCCTGGGGTGTCTTCGCGGGCGCGGCCCTCATGGCGCTGATGCGGCCGATGGACGCCGCCTGGACCGCGCTCCCGCTGCTCGCCCTCTCGATCACCGTACGGCGGTGGCGGCGCCCCCGGCTGCTCGCGGCCCTCCTCGTCGGTCTGGCCGCCGGGGCGGCGCAGTGGATCGTCGAGGCCTACCTCGACTACGGCGGCCTCGCGCAGCGGCTGTCCGACGCGTCCCGCATCCAGGGCGGGCTCGGCTGGCACTTCGCCTTCGACGACCAGCTGCGCAGCATGGGCGGACGCACCCTGTGCCGGCCCTGCGTGGGCTCGGTGCCCCACCCGGCACTCACCTTCTGGTGGTTCGTCCTGCCCGTCCTCGCCGTCCTGGGCCTGGTCGTCGCAGTCCGCGCCCGGCGCACGGCGCGCACCCTCCTGCCGCTCGCCTGCGCCGCCACGGCCGCCGTCCCCTACCTCCTGCTGATCGGCTACGCGGCCCCCCGCTTCCTCCTGCCCGCCTACGCGCTGCTCGCCCTCCCGGTCGCCGACGCGCTGGTCCACCTGATCACCGCGGCACGCGGCGCCTGGCGACCCGTGATGGTGACCGCGGTGGTGCTGGGACTCGCCGGGCACCTGGCCGTCCAGTTCACGGTCCTGGAACGCACCGTGCACCGCACCACCCTCGCCCACCGCGCCTGGGCCCGCACCGCCACCGACCTGCACAGTCTCGGCGTACGGCCCCCCTGCGTCCTCACCGGCCACGAGGCCGTCCCGATCGCCTTCTACACCGGCTGCGCCTCCCGGCAGCCCCACGGCCACGACACCTCCATCACCGAGACCGACCTGGCACGGATGGCCCACGCCACCCCGGTCGCCGCCCTGACCAAGCCCGGCGCCCGCCCACCCGCCTTCGCCCGCACCTGGCCGGCACGCCGGGCGGGCGACCTGACGGCGTATGTGGCGCCGCTCGTGCCGCGCGAGGGGTGAGGCCGGGCTTCCTTCGGGCGGAAACGAGGAATCGGCAGCGCGGACGGACATCGTGCTCGGGTCCGTCCGCGCGGGGTTCAGGTGGTGTGCGTCAGCTTGTCGCGCGTACCGCGTCCAGGATGACGGAGGCGACCCCCTCGGAGTGGGAGAGGGCCACCGCGTGCGAGGCGCCCTCGATCTCCACGACCGTCGAACCGGCCCGCTTCGCGCCGAAGCGCTGTACCTCCGGATTGATCGCCTGGTCCGCGCCGGCCACGATCACCCAGGAGGGCTTCGCCTTCCAGGCGGCGGTCGACGCGGGCTCGGTGAACGCGGCGGCGGCAAGGGGGCGTTGGGACACGGCGAGTACCTGGGTGACCGCGGCCGGGAGGTCCGCGGCGAAGATGCCGGGGAAGGCCTCCGGGCCGATGGTGACCTCGACGGCGGGCTCGGCGCCGTCGACCGGATACGTCCACTCCTGCAAGTTGTCGACGAGCTTCGTCAGCGGGAAGCGGCCCTGCAACTCGCCGAGGCTCTCGCCCTCTTCGGGGACGTAGGCAGCGACGTAGACCAGCCCGACGACGTTCTCGGCCGTACCGGCCACGGAGATCAGCGCACCGCCGTAGGAGTGGCCGACCAGGACGACCGGGCCGTCGATCTGGGCGGCCACAGAGGCGATGTACGCGGCGTCGGAGGCGAGTCCGCGCAGCGGGTTGGGCGGTGCCACGACGGGGACGCCCTCGTTGCTCAGCTCCGCGATGACACCGGCCCAGCTGCCGGCGTCCGCGAAGGCACCGTGCACGAGAAGTGCGGTGGGGGTGGTGGGCATGGCTCGGTTCTCCTTTCGGTTCCGTCCGCGTCCGGGTCAGTGGCCGTGCAGCGATGTACGCAGCGTGTCGACGGCCATCGAGATCGCGGCCTCGGCGGCGTGGGTCTCGCGCAGCGCGTTGAGCATCACGAAGTCGTGGATGATGCCCTGGAAGCGGACGGCGGTCACCGGAACCCCGGCTTCGCGCAGCTTGTTGGCGTACGCTTCCCCCTCGTCGCGCAGTACGTCCGCCTCGCCGGTGATGACGAGGGCCGGCGGCAGGCCCGTGAGCTGCTCGGTGGTGGCGCGCAGCGGGGAGGCCGTGATCTGGGCGCGTTCCGCCTCGTCCGTCGTGTACTGGTCCCAGAACCACTGCATGCCGTCCCGGCGCAGGAAGTAGCCGGTGGCGAACTGGTGGTACGAGCCGGTGTCGAACGCGGCGTCGGTCACCGGGTAGAACAACACCTGCTGGACCAGGGGCACATCACCACGCTGCTTCGCCATCAGCGTCAGCGCGGCCGTCATGTTGCCGCCGACCGAGTCGCCCGCGACCGCCAGCCGGGAGCCGTCCAGGTCCTTCGACGCGCCCTGCTCGACGACCCACCGGGCCACGGCGTAGTTCTGCTCGATGGCGACCGGGTAGCGGGCCTCGGGGGAGAGGTCGTACTCGGGGAAGACCACCGCGGCGTTCGCGCCGACGGCCAGCTCGCGCACCAGCCGGTCGTGCGTGTGGGCGTTGCCGAACACCCAGCCCGCGCCGTGGATGTAGAGGATCACCGGCAGGGTGCCCGTGGCCCCGGCGGGCTTGACGATGCGCGCCCGGACGCTGCCCGTGGGACCGCCCTCGACGGTGATCCACTCCTCGTCGATCCGCGGCATGTCGATCTCGCCGGACTGCACCTCGTCGACCGCCTTGCGGCCCTCGGCGGGCGTCAGGTCGAACAGGTAGGGCGGGTTGGCGGTGGCCTCGGCGAACGCGGCGGCCGCCGGCTCCAGGACCGGCACGACCGGCTGGACGGGCTCGGCGATTTCTGACATGTGGTTCTCCTGAGATCTCGCGGGTGAAGTGCGGGTGCGTCGTGCGGCACGCTAAATCCGGAAAGCCGGGGGGAATGGTCCGCGAGCGCACCGCGACCGCTCTCACAGCGCACGGAATGGGGTGCCCGCCCCGGCGGCACAGCGCCAGTGCGCTGTCAGTACGCATTCGGTGCGCCGACAGGGCACAGCGGCGAACCCCCCGGCAATAGCGTGACGGCTCCGATGAAAAGCCGTTCGCTCCGAGGAGGTTGGCCCACGGTGTCCACGATGCCGGTCGGCGGGCTGGTTCCCCGCGCCACCGACACCGCCGCGGACCTGGTCGTCCGCAACGCGAAGATCCACACCTCGGACCCGTCCCGCCCGCACGCCGGAGCACTCGCCGTCCGCGCCGGTGTCGTCACGGCCGTCGGTGACGACAAGGACATGGCCCCCCTCGTCGGCCCCGGCACGAAGGTCGTCGACGCGCTCGGCCGCCGCGTGGTGCCCGGCCTCAACGACTCCCACCTGCACGTCATCCGCGGCGGCCTCAACTACGTACTGGAGTTGCGCTGGGACGGCGTACCCACCCTGCGCCAGGGCCTCGAGGTGCTGCGTGAACAGGCGGCCCGTACGCCCCAGGGGCAGTGGGTGCGGGTGGTGGGCGGCTGGTCGGCCGAGCAGTTCGCCGAACGCCGGCTGCCGACCGTCGCCGAACTCAACGCCGCCGCGCCCGACACCCCGGTGTTCGTGCTGCACCTGTACCAGTCGGCGGTCCTCAACCGCGCCGCCCTCAAGGCCGCCGGATACACCAGGGACACCCCCGACCCCAAGGGCGGCCAGATCGTGCGCGGCCGCGACGGCCGGCCAACGGGAATGCTGCTGGCCGCGCCCAGCGCGCTCGTCCTCTATTCGACGCTCGCCAAGGCACCGGTCCTTCAGGGCGAGGACAAGAAGACCTCCACCCGGCATTTCCTGCGTGAACTGAACAGGTTCGGGCTCACATCGGCGATCGACGCCGCCGGCGGATTCCAGAACTTCCCCGACAACTACAGCACGGTCGTCGAACTCGCCGAAGCCGGCCAACTCTCCCTGCGCATCGCCTATCACCTCTTTCCGCAGACCCCGGGCCAGGAGACAGCCGACCTCGCCCGCTGGATCGAAACGACGAGCCCCGACGACGGCGACGCATGGCTGCGTCTCAATGGCGCGGGCGGCCGCGGCCGCCGGAGTGCTCACCCGTGTGGTGCTGCGCCGCCCGCCGGCTCCCGGCAGGAGGACCCCGTATGCGCAAGCTGCTGACTGACGCGGCCCGCACCCTCGCACTGCCCCGGCAGGACCCGCACGGACCGCTGCCGCCGCTCCTGCTGACGCTGACCGTCGTCACCGGTCTGGTCGATGCCGTGAGCTATCAGGCGCTCGGCCACGTCTTCGTCGCCAACATGACCGGCAACGTGGTCTTCCTCGGCTTCGCCCTGGCCGGTGCGGAGGGGCTGTCCGCGACCGCCTCCGTCGTCGCGATGACCGCGTTCCTCGCCGGGGCGCTGGCGGGAGGCCGGTTCGGCACGCGGTTCGCGGCGCACCGGGGACGGCTGCTGGCGGCGGCCACGGCACTTCAGGCGGCGCTGGTCGCCGGGACCGTCGTCATCGCGCTGGTCTCGGACGGTGAGATGACCACCAGGGTCCGGTACGCCCTCATCGTGCTGCTCGGCCTCGCCATGGGCCTGCAGAACGCGGTCGCCCGGCGGCTCGGCGTACCCGACCTGACCACCACCGTCCTGACCCTCACCCTCACGGGCCTCGCCGCCGACTCCACCACAGCCGGCGGAGCGGCCCCCCGCCCCGGCCGACGCGTCCTGTCCGTCCTCGCCATGCTCCTCGGCGCCCTCACCGGCGCCGCCCTCCTCCACTCCGCCCTCGCCCTCACCCTGACCCTGGCGTCGCTGCTCCTCACGGCGGTGTCGGCGACGGTGTACCGCCTCTCGACCGCCGCCCCGGCCTGGACGAGGCCGCAGGCCTGACCGCCTCCGTACGGGTCGATCAGGCGCCGGCGTGAAGGTAGGCGGCCCACAGAGAGGGAGTGCAACGGCGTTGGTCCCGGATCGCTCGGACCGCCTTGTGCAGGGCCAGGGCGGCGCGGCGGGAGTCGAGTGTGTGCGGCCCGGTGCGCAGATGGGTGTAGAACGTGTCGGCGACGATGACCGCGATCCCGTCGTTGATCTCCCACAGGGTGCCGATGACATGGGGGTATCCGGCGAGTTGGAACGCCGACGTCAGGTGGATGGCCTCGTCGACGAGGTCGGCGGTGTCGATGGCCGCGGTACGGCATGCGGACAGATAGGCCAACTGGGCCTGGTCGAGCAGGACGGGGGACAGGCTGGCGACGGTGAGGGGGGAGTCCTGGTGGTCGTGGAGCAACAACCTGCTTTTCGACGGGTCGGTGGGGTCGCTCCGGCCGTGGCAGGCGAAGTGCGCAATCGGGCAACTGGGCAGATGGTCCAGCACGTTGGCCCTGGTCGGTGTCTGCGGCGACGCGTCGACGGACGCGTCATGAGGCGGATCGGGCTCCTGGAGCAGGACGAGTTCCGAGGCGTGGTGCTGCAGGCGAGCGACTTCCGCGCCGACGTAGTACAGCCGTCCGTCGTTCCTCAGGTGGGGAGTGGTGGGCATGGCCACGACGAGCGCTCGGGAGGGGGCGGCAGGCGTCGGGGGACGCTGACGGGCGTGGCGCAGCGCGCGCACGGTGGGGGTGTAGGAGGACACCACCCGGTCCAGGACCGTGCGCCGCTTCGGGGTGTCGGCCGAGTCGGTGTGGTAGCCGGCCGCGTGGACGGGCAGCAGGCCGAGCAGCCCGCCCGGAGCCCACCACACCCGGGGCCAGCTCGTCTCCGGCGCGGGCACGCCGTGGTAGCCCAACGTGGACAGGACAGGCCCGATGGCGGCGTCCCACAGCCATTCGAGGATCTGCGTGAGAGTGGCCTGCGCTTCGCGTTGCTCGGATCCGTCCTTGCCCGACGACGCCGCGGTGTGGAGGGCCTGGTGGAAGGCGTTGACCTGGTCGATCAGAGTGTCACGGCCGAGTTCGGGCAGGGGGAGGGCGTCGATCCCCTTCGCTGTGAGCAGGAGAGCGTGGCTGCCGTGTCGGCTGGTGTTGAAGACCACGACCGGGCCTTGGTCCGCCTGGGCGAGAAGGTCGGCAGTGTCGGGCGGCAGCCCGAAGGAGCCGAACCCGTCGCGTGCCCGGATCTCGTCCAGTGTCGCGGCGAGGTCGAGGGCGAGCCGATGACGGTCCGGCCCGGGGCGGTCGTTCTGTTCCCGAGGTGGTGTCTCCGAGTGATCGCTCCACTCCGGGGCCTTGGCGAAAGTGCCCGCGGGTTGGTCGAGCTGCTCGCGCAGATCGACGAACCGCGCGGCCAACTCCGGGGCCACCTGGCGCAGATCGGTGAGGTCGCTGCGGGTGTCCAGCGCCTGGCTCAGCAGAACCGTCCGGCCTGACTCCAACAGCCTCAAAGCCCGGGTGGCGCGTTCTTTCCGTGTCCCCCTGGTGTCGGCGAGGGCCAGCGCCGCGGCGTCACCGGCCAGGCCCGCGAAGCGGCCGAGTGCGAACTGCTGGTCATCGCGGCCCAGTCGGCGCGAAGCGACCTCGGGCAGCAGCCGTACCGCGGTCTCCAACAGGTCCACCGCCCGGCCCACTTGTGACGTCGCGAGCAGACGGGCTGCCTCCTGGGCCCCGGTGATGCGGGCTGAGGGCGGCGCCGAGGGAGACTCGCACGCGGTGGTGTGGGCGGACACGGCGTCGCGCAGGTCTGCCGGGTCTGCCGAGTGCCGGAATTGCGTCTGCAGCATGTTGCCCAGGTTGTTCAGGTAGTCGGCTCGGTCGGAATGGTCGGCAGGGGTGATGTCGACCGCTTCCTGGAGGGCGTCCACGGCGGCGTCGATATCCGCTGGGTCTGCCTGTTCCGGTGTGTGGTCGAATCGACTGAGCAGAGTGATGCCCAAGTTGCACAGGAACATCGCCCGGCTGGGGGAGTCGGTGGGTGTGGCCCGGATGACGTCACGGCCGACGTTGATGGCTTCGTCCAGGTCAGCTCGGTCTCTGCCGCGCTCGAACCGGCTCCGCAGCGCGATCGCCAGATTGGAGAGGCAGCCTGCTCGGTCCGGGTCGTCGGTGGGCGTGGCGCGGATGACGTCACGGCCGATGCTGATGGCTTCGTCCAGGTCAGCTTGGTCTCCGGTTCGGTGGGACCGTCTCTGCAGCGCGCTACCCAAGTTGTTCAGATGCCACGCCCGGTCAGAGGAGTCGGCGGGAACGGCCTGTACCGTCTGCCGGCCCAGGCTGATGGCTTCGTCCAGGTCTGCTTGGTCTCCCGTGCGTTCGAACCGTGTCTGTAGCTTGCCGCTCAGGTTGTTCAGGTACCACGCTCGGTGCGGGTTGTCGGCGGGAGTGGCCTGGACCGCCTCGCGGCCGAAGTTGATGGCTTCGTCAAGATCTGCCTGGTTCCCGGTGCGTTCGAACCGAGCTCGCAGTGCGTTCCCCAGGTTGTTGAGGAACGTCTCCCGGTCGCGGTAACCGGGCTCGGCAGTCTGCACAGCTTCGCGGCTGAGACTGATGGCTTCGTCCAGGTCAGCCGGTTCTCCGAGCAGGTCGAACCGACTCTGCAGCGAGTTCCCCAGATGCGCCAAGTAACCAGCTCGTTTGGGTGCGTCGGCAAGGGCGGCCTGAACCACGTCACGGCGGACACCGATGGCTGCGTCCAGATCGGCCAGGTCGCCGGTGTGCTTGAAGCGTGCCTGCAGCGCGTTCGCCAAGTGGTTCAGGCGCCGTGCTCGGTTGGGGGAGTCGCAGGGAGTGCCCTGGACCGCCTCCCGGCCGACGCTGATGGCTTCGTCCACGTCGTTTTGGTCGCCGAGGAGCTTGAATCGTGCCTCCAGCGCGTTCCCCAGGGTGGATTGGAGAAGCGCCCGGTGGGGAGAGCCGACGGGAGCGAGCCGGACTGCCTCCCGGCCGAGTTCGACCGCTGCTTCCGCATCTGCTCGGTTCCCGTTGTGCTCGCCTCGCAGGCGCAGCGCGATACTCAAGTTGTTCAGGCGGCCGGCTCGGTTGGGCGCGTCGGGAGGAGTGGCCTGGACCACCTCATGCAGAGCCTCGACGGCCTCGTTCAGATCAGCCTGGTCCGCGGTGCGCTCGAACCGCAACCGCAGTGTGTTCGCGAGGTTGTTGAGGAATGTCTCTCGATCTCGGTGGCCGGGACGGGCGGTGCGGAAGGCGTCGCGGTCGGCGCTGACTGCTTCGTCAAGGTCCGCTCGATCCCCGAGAGCCTCGTATCGAGCCTGCAGCGCGGACCCCAAGCGGGACAGAACGACCGCTCGGTCAGGGTGATCGGAGGGAGTGCCGACGACAACGCGCCGCCACACGTCCACGGCAGCGGACAGCCGGGCCGGATCGCCAGAGGAAAACGGTTGTCGAAGCGGGTCCTCGCCCGGCGGCGCAACGGCTTCGCCGATGTGGGGTAACAACTGCGGCGGGAGCGCGTCGAAGCCGGCGAGGAACGGTGGCACGAACAACTCGATCGCGGTGTCCAAGTCCGCGTCGCCTTCACCTCCGGGGAGCGCTTGATACCGGAACCAGTGCAACCAGCCGAGTGCGTGCCCGACTTCGAGGTCCCGGCCGTCGGCCAGGAACGGGGCGAGCCGTCGAGCCTCACTCCACGCCTGCAGCTCCAGTGCCGCCCCGGGATCACCAGCGGCGATGCGTCGTAGCCGCGCCTGTACTGCGGCGAGCCACTGTGCTCGCTCTCCTGATTGACTATGCACGCAAAGTGAGGCTAGTCGCACAATCAGTAAAACGAGGCATGTTTCCCTTTTTGGTCTCCGATCGATGGACTTCGGCTACGGCCCGGGCGCCCGCACCCCCTGCCCGGCGGTCTCCCGCCACTCGCTGGGGGACATCCCGTAGGTGGCGCGGAAGACGCGGCTGAAGTGCGTGGCGCTGAGGAAGCCCCAGCGGCCCGCGACGGCGGCGATGGTCTGCTGGCCGCGGAGCCGGTTGACGAGGTCGCGACGGCACTCCTCCAGCCGGCGGCGCTGGATCCAGCGGCCGACCGTGGTGCCCTCGTCCTGGAAGAGCTTGTGCAGGTAGCGCACCGAGATGTGGTGGGCCCCGGCGATCACCTCGGGGGAGAGGTCCGCGTCGGCCAGATGCAGGTCGATGAACCGCAGGATGCGTGACAGCAGCGGCGACCGGGCCTCGGGCATGCCCGCCGCGTCCTGGCCCAGCTGGTCCGCGGCCAGGGTGGCGAGCAGGTTCACGGCGTTCCAGGCGAGCATCTCGCCGACCGACGGCTCTGACGATGAGACCGTGTCCGCGAGCTCCGACAGGAACGGCGACAGCAGCGAGCCCAGCCGGGACGACCGGCTCACCGGGGCCGCCATGATCCGCCGTACGTCACGTTCCTGAAGCCCCAGCGACTCGCGCGACACGAGGAAGACCTTCAGTCGGCAGAGCTCGGGGAAGCCCAGCACGGGCGGCCGGTCCGCGTCGTAGAAGCAGATGTCCCCGGGCTCCAGCAGAGCCGTCGCGCGCTCCGGCCCGTCCACGGCCCGGCCGCCGCCGCGTATGCCGACGAAGACGTACTCGCCTCTCGCGTGGGCGATCAGCCGACGGCCCGGTAACCACGGCCCGTCACCGGGCAGCCGTGCCCGATCCGCACCGGTGACGACGACGTCCAGACCCATCGGCATCCGGCACACCGTCTCGTTCATCATCGTCGCCTCCGAGGCCACCCGAACAAACCGCCCGTCACATCGACGTTCACTTCGAACGGAGCGTAGAAGGGCGGATGTGCAAAAGAAGTGACGGCGAAGTGACAGCGGCGCCCGCACGCCCGCACTACACACGGTCCGTGCCCGCGAAGTGGTCGAGCAACCGCTGCCGGGCTGACCGACGCTCCATCAGAGAGTCGTGTATGTCGCTGAGTTCGGCGGCGAACACGCGCAGCAGGTCGTGGGGCGCGTACCGGCCGGGCGTGTGTTCGGTGACGAGGTGGGCCTCGGCGAGGTCGTCGAGGATCAACCGTGCCGTGCGCGCAGGCACGGCGGCGAGGGCGGCGGCCGTGTCAGGGGTGAGGTCCGGGCCGGGATGCAGCGACATCAGGCGGAACAGCCGGGCGCTCTCGGGCGGCAGGCACCGGTAGGAGGAGTCGAACGCGAGACGGGCGTCGGCGGTCCCCGCCGGTCCCGCGAACGCGTCGAGACTGCCCCGGGACTCGCGCAGCTCCGCGGCGATCGCCGAGAGCGGAGAGCCCGGGGGGCCGGTGACACGGGCGGCCACGATGGCCAGGGCCAGCGGCAGCCGACCGCAGCGCTCGACGATCTCGTCAGCCGCCGCGGGCTCGGCGGCCAGCCGCTCGGGCCCGGTCCGCAGGGACAGCATGGCCCGCGCGTCCGCGGCCGACGGCAGGTCCAGACGCAGCGGACGGGCACCGGAGGCGACCAGTCCGGGCAGGCCGTTGCGGCTGGTCACCAGCGTCAGACAGCCCGGCGACGCGGGCAGCAGCGGCCGTACCTGGTCGGTGTCGCAGGCGTCGTCCAGCAGGACGAGCAGTCGGCGGCCGGACAGCACGCTCCGGTACAGCCCCGCCAGGGCGTCCAGGCCCCCCGGGAGCCGACCGGCGGGCACCCCGAGCGCGGCGAGCATCCCGCGCAGCGCCTCGGCCGGTTCCAAGGGTGCCCGGGGCGGGGCGAACCCCCGCAGCTCGACGAAGAGCTGACCGTCCGGGAACCGGTCGGCGACCTCGTGCGCCCAGCGCACCGCGAGCGTGGTCTTGCCGATGCCCGCCATCCCGCCGATCAGCGCCGTCGCGGGCGCCCCGGCGGAACCGGCCGCCGCCTCCGTGATCTCCAGCAGGCTGCCCAGCTCGGTCCTCCGTCCGGAGAACACCTTCAGATCCGACGGCAGTTGGGCCGGCCGCACCACCGGCTCCGACACCACCGCCCCTGCCGCCCGCGTTCCCCGCCCGGACGGCAGTCGGGCAGGCCGCAGCTCCTGACGCAGCACCCGGCCGTGGGCGGCGGCCAGCTCCGCGCCGGGCGACACCCCCAACTCCTCGGCCAGCAGCCGCCGTACGCCCTCGTACGCCGCGAGCGCCTCCGCCTGCAGCCCGCAGGCGGCGAGGGCCATGACGAGCCGGGCGTGCAGCGACTCGTTCAGCGGATCGAGTTCCACGGCCTGGCGCAGCCGGGGCAGCACGGGCTCGGTCCCGCCGCACAGCAGGGCCGCGTCCGCCGCCATCACCGTCGTGTGCACGAGCTCGCGCTCCACCGCGGCGAACACGGCATGCCCCCGCACCGACGAAGGGATGCCCATCGCCACCGGGCCCCGCCACTCGCCCAGCGCCTCGACGAAGTGCCGCAGCGCCACCTCGGGTCTGCCCGTGGCGGCCGCCCGCTTGCCCCGCTTGGTCAGACCACGGAACCGCAGCAGGTCGACGTCGTCCTCGTCCGCCTCCAGCAGATAGCCGCCGGCCCGGCGCAGCAGACGGCGGCCGGGTGCCCGGGGCGGCAGCCCGGGTTCGAGCAGCCGCCGCAGCGCGCCGACGTACCGGCGCACCACGTTCAGCGCGCTGGCCGGCGGCCGCTTCGACCAGAGCACATCCACGATCTCGCCCGCCGGCACGGGCCGCCCCGCCCCCACCAGCAGCAGCCCCAGCAGGGCGCGCTGCTGGGGGAACCCGAGATCGAGCTCCCGCTCCCCCTCGCGCACCCGCAGCGGACCCAGCACCTCGAACCGCGTCAACTGTTCGCAACCCCCTGCCGTCGACCCCCTGACAGCAGGGTAGAAGCGTGGCCGGAGAAGCGCCGCCGTGCGCGGACGCCAGACCTCGCGTGGGCCCGCGGTGTCACCGAGCGTCACCGGGGTAGCCGACACCGTCACGGAAGCCCCGACGGATGATGTCCATAGGAAGGGAGCTCCCAGATGTTCTTCATCGACACCCTCGAGACCGAAGGGCTCGGCCATCACGGTTACCTCGCGGGAGCCGCGCACACGGCCGTCGCGGTGGACCCGCCCAGGGACGTGGACCGGGTGCTCGCCGCGGCCGCCCGCAGGGGCGTGCGCGTCTCGCACGTCGTGGAGACGCACGTCCACAACGACTACGTCACGGGCGGCCCGGAGCTGGCCCGCCTGACGGGCGCCGCGTACCTCGTCCCGGCCGCCGCCCGCGTCTGCGTCGCACGCGTCCCGGTTCACGACGGCGACATCACGGCCGTGGACTCCGGCCTCACTCTTCGGGCACTCGCGACGCCTGGCCATACGCCGCACCACACGTCCTACGTCCTGGAGGTGACGGGGCAGGGGGAGACGGCGCCGGGGGAGACCGGAAGGCCCGTAGCCGCCTTCACCGGCGGCTCCCTCCTCATCGGCACCGTCGGCCGCCCGGACCTGGTAGAGCCCCGGCTGACCGAACGACTCGCCCGCGACCAGTACGCCTCCGCCCACCGCCTCGCCGCCGAACTGCCCGACGAGACAAAGGTGTTGCCCACGCACGGCTTCGGCAGCTTCTGCGCGTCCGCACCGGCCGGGCAGGACGCCACGACCATCGGCAGGGAGAGGGCGGCCAACCCGGCCCTCGTCCAGGACGCCGACACGTTCGTACGGCAGCTGCTGGACGGCCTGGAGGACGTGCCCGCCTACTACGCGCACCTGGGGCCGGTCAACGCGGCGGGCCCGGCCCCGGTGGACCTGACCCCGCCCCCCGTCGCCGACGCCGACGACATCGCGGACCGGCTGGCCGCGGGGGAGTGGGTCGTGGATCTGCGCCACCGTGTCGCCTTCGCCGCCGCCCACGTCGCGGGGTCCTTCAACTTCGAGGCCGACGGGAAGCTCGCCACGTATCTCGCCTGGCTGGTCCCGTGGGGCAAGCCGGTGACGCTGCTCGCCGAATCGACGGAGCAACTGGCCGATGCCCAGCGGGAGTTGGCGCGCGTCGGCGTGGACCGCCCGGCCGCCGCGGCGACCGGTGGACCCTCGTCGTGGCTCCGCGACGGGGAGGCGCCGCGCTCCTTCCCCCGCGCCACGTTCGCCGAACTGGCCTCGGCCCAAGGCGACTCCGGCGAACCGCAGGCAGCCGACGGCGACCTCGTCGTCCTGGACGTCCGCCGCGACTCGGAGCGGGCCGACGCCCACCTCCAGGGCTCGCTGCACATCCCGATCCACACCCTCCACCGGCGGATCGGTGAGGTCCCCGCCGGCCGCGTGTGGGTGCACTGCGCCAGCGGCATGCGCGCGGCCATCGCGGCCTCACTGCTGGACGCCGCGGGCCGCGAGGTCGTCGCCGTGGACGACACGTTCGACGCGGCCGGGGAGGCGGGACTCACGGTCGTCCCGGGCTGACGCGCGGGGAGTTCACGGGCACACGCCCTGGGGCTCACGGGCCGACGCGCTCCGGGACAACGATTCGATGCCTGTTTTTGTCAGGCGACCTCCCTAAAGCAGTTGCTACGACACCCGGGTCCGGCCGGGGTCCGCCCTCAGAGCAGTCGCGCACGCCATCGCGCGGCGATCTCCTCACGGTCGTCACGAGGCTGGCCTCCTCCGCCGACGCCGCCCTGCCCGACGACGGCGTCGGCTACACCGCGTACAGCTACGCCCAGCAGATGTGGATGCTGCCCCAGTCGATCGTCACCGTCTCCCTCGTGACCGCCCTGCTTCCGCGCATGAGCCGGGCAGTGACCGAGCACCGTCTCGGCGACCTGCGCGCCGATCTGTCCCGCGCCCTGCGGGTCAGCGGCGTCATCATCGTCCCGGCTGCCTTCTTCTTCCTCGCCTTCGGACCGCAGATCGCCCAGCTGCTGTTCGCCCACGGCAATGCCGACGCCACAGACGCCGTTCCCCTGGGCCACATGCTGCAGGCCTTCGGCCTGGGACTGATCCCCTTCTCCGCCCAGTACCTCCTGCTGCGCGGCTTCTACGCCTTCGAGGACACCCGCACGCCGTTCCGCATGGCCCTGTGGATCAGCGTCGTCAACATCGCTCTCGCCACGGCCTGCCACCTCCTGCTCTCCCCCCGCTGGGCGGTCACCGGGATGGCCGCCGCGTACTCCTTCTCCTACGCGATCGGCCTGCTGCTCACCGCCCTGCGGCTGCGGCGGCGCACCGAGGGGCTGCTGGATGGCCGGCGGATCTGCCGTACCTACGCGAAACTGACCGCCGCCGCCACCGCGGCCGGAGCTGCCGGGTGGCTCATCGCCCGCTCCTGCAGCCAGGGCCTGACATCAGTTTCCTCGGCACCGGCCCTCTCCCTGGCCGCAGGCGGCATCACCATGGTCCTGCTGTACCTCCTCCTCGCACGTCTCTTTCGGATCGGGGAACTACGCAGCCTGCCGGGGATGAGGTGACACACCGCACGAGGCCGCCGCACACCCGGTCCGCTGCCGTGTCCGCTGCCGTGTCCGCAGCCACATCACCAGATGCCAGTCCTGGTCGCTTGTGAGCGTCACGAAGCTTCCCGCGCGGCCGCTCTGCCCGGTCGCGTCCAGGCTGACGCACACCGCCGGCGTCGTGGGGGAGAGGGGGATGGGCGGGTTGCGGAAGTTGGCGGCGCCGTTCGTGGTTCCCGGCCCCTCGGGGGTGGCGGTCCGTGACCGGCTCAAGCAGCGGTCCGTGACCGGCTCAAGCAGCTGACGGCCGCGGACGAACGCGGCGCGGTCACTCGCCCAGCCGATGATCATGATCCGGGAGGGGGCGTTCGTACTCTCCCGGGCCGCTCGCGACCCGGAGCCGCTGCGGGTGGCCGGCCGGTCGATGGCCGCGTTGTTGCGCACAGTCATGGAGCGGGCCGGCGAGGGCTGATGCCCAGGCCGGGACGGGCGCCAGGAATCGTGGAGGCCCCCTGGCGCCGCTGCCTAGTGCTGCGACCGGAAAGGTTCACCGGCTCGCGACGCCCGGCACGGCACCTCGCCGCGTTGTCGCATCACCCGAGTACATCCAGTACGCGGGTCATGCTCCGCCTTGCGAGGCACCGCACCGGACGCCGCGAGCTTCCCGGCAAACCTTTCCGGTCACAGCACTAGCGCACCGGGGTGGTCTCCAGCAGTTCGCGGGCCATGCCCCGCGCGGGCGCCTCGGTCTGTTCCGCGACGCGTCGGAAGGTGTCCTGGGCGGCGCGGGCCGGCCAGGCGGGGGGCAGGTGCCGGGCGGGGAGCCGGGGGTCCGTGCGGATGGTCCAGAGCCATTCGCTGACCAGTCGCAGCCGCGTCGCGATCGGGTCGTCTCCGGATCCCGCGACCGGATGGGCGGTCCAGCGCTTGTCGAAGGTGACGTAACGGGCGGCGACGCTCTCCAGGTCCCAGGTGTCGCGGACCATCAGCTCGATGTCCGTGGCCTCGTCGGCCCGGGCATGGAAGATCTTGACGTGGTCGGTCAGGCCGAGTTCCGCGACGACGGCGGAGACCTCGACATTCCCGGGGGCGATCCACAGGCCGCTGTACAGCGCGCCGAATCCGCACCAGGTGAGCCGTGAGCGCAGGTCGTGGCGCTGGCGCTTCCAGGAGTCGGGGAGGGAGAAGCCCAGCAGCGTCCACGAGCCGTCCCAGTCGTCGTTGACGGCGCCCTGTCTCCAGATGCGGGTACGGCCGTCCTCCAGGACGCGTGTCGCCTGAAGGGTGAGACCGAAGTACATCCTGCGGCCCTCGCGCTGGCGCCGCAGCAGGCCCCGGTTGACCATGCGGGTCAGCGTGGACCGCACGGCCTGTTCACCGACCCCGACGCGGCCGAGGACGTCGATGATGCTGCCGGAGTACACGCACAGGTCCCCCTCCTCCAGGACGTGGTTGCCGAAGAAGGCGAGCATGAGCGACTGGGGGCGCTGCTGCGGCCCGTCCGAGGTGTCCAGGATGTCGTCGTTCTCCACGTCGGCAAGCGTACGGCCGCCCACCGAGGGCCCGGTGGGCGGCCGTACGGCGTCACTGTCCGTCGGCCGGGTGGGCAAGGTCGTAGGGCCGCAGGTACGGGGTGGGATGGTAGGTGACGTAGCGGGTGGGGGTGGAGGGATCGGCCACCCTGGCACGGGAGTTGAGGGACGCGGGGTCGGTGCCGTGCCAACGGCCGGTGCTGAGGCGGTCCTCCAGGGTGTGCACGGCGGCGAGCTGCTCGGCCGGAGAGAAGGTGCAGTGGCCGGCGTTGTCGGTGTACGCCTGCCGCAGCAGGGGCCCCGAACCGGCGGCGGTGACGGCCCGGCGCAGGGCGCTCTCGGTCTGGACCGGGACCAGGGCGTCGCCGACGGTGTGGACGCTGAACTGGGGTGTGGTCAGCCGGCCGGTGAACGCACTGGTCCGGCTCATCCACGCGACGGCGGCCGGGTCGGCGCTGATGCGCGGAGCACGGTTCAGGGTGGTCAGGTCGGCCCGCAGGGACAGCCCGGCCTTCCGGTACAGCTCGGTGACCTCCTTGCGGACCGACGACCGGCCGAGCAGCTTCGCGTAGTCGACCCCGGTGTTCCAGGACATGTTGCCGCCCGCCCGAGTTTCGGCCTCCTGCCGCCAGTTGAAGGCGGGGACCTTCAACAGGCCCTTGAGGGCGCCGTACTGGTTGGCCTGCTGTGCGTCCCAGTCGGTCGCGGCGGGCCGGCCTTGGGTCGGTTGGTTCCAGACCGGGATGTTGTGCAGGGCCGCGGCCAGGGCGATCCGGGCCCGCCCGGCGGGCGTCGACTGCGCCGAGTCGACCGCCGCCGTCAGGGTGTTCGCCGCGTCGGTGGCGGCAGCCTGGTCGGGCAGGCCGGTGAGGGGGACGTCGGAGTCCGGTGCGAGCAGCGTCTTGACGGCGAAGACGGGGTCGAGGGTGTTGTTCCAGTTGGCGACGCCGCCGTGCACGAGTCCGCACAGGGACACGGAACCGTCGATCCGGTCCGGGTGGCGCTCGGCGATCGCGGTGGTGACCAGTCCTCCGTACGACATGCCCCAGGCGATGGTGCGTCGGGCCGCCCCGAAGCGGTCGGTGAAGGCGGAGAGGGTGGCGAGCTGGTCGGGGACCGCGTCCGTCACGGCCCAGCCGGTGGTGGCGTACGAGGAGCCGATGAGCGCGTAACCCTTGTCGAGCAGCAGGGCCCTGGTGGCGGCGTCGGGGGCGTCCTGGGCGGAGTTGGGCGCTCCGGACGGGGTGTAGCCGTGGCTGAAGAGCAGGACGGTGCCGTTCCAGTCGGCCGGTACATCCATCAGGTACGTGGCGCCCGAGGGGAGTCGACCCTCGATGTGGCTGGTGTCGGAGGTGGCCGCCGCGGCCGACGCGGGTAAGGCGGCGACAGAGAGCAGGAGGGCCGCCGCGCAGGCGGTGCGACGAGCCGTACGGGTGCGGGTGCGGGCCGTCATGCGGAAATCTCCTGGGTGTGGGGGGCGGTGGGGTGTTCGGTGGCTTCGGTGAGGGACGCCTTGCTGGTCTCGCGCACGAAGCAGACGGTCAGTGCGGTGATGAGGGAGCCCCCGCACACCAGAAGCGCGACGGGGGTGCCGCCGCCACTGTCGGCCACCAGGCTTCCGGCGATCATGGGGGAGAAGCCGGCGCCGATGAGGGTGGCGCCCTGGTAGCCCAGGGAGGCGCCGGTGTAGCGGACCCGGGTGCCGAACATCTCGGTGAGCAGGGCGCCCAGCGGGCCGTACATCGTGGACTGGGCGATGCCGTGGCCGAGGACGACGGCGAGGATCAGCAGCCCGGGCGACTCGGAGTCGACCAGCGCGAGCACGGGGAAGGCGAGCGCGGCCGAGGCGAGGGCTCCGGCCAGGACGACCGGGCGGCGGCCGATCCGGTCGGAGAGCGCGGAGGCGCAGGGCAGGACGACGAGGGCGACACAGGCGGAGACCGTGAGCGCGGTGAGCACCTGCGGGCGGGCGTAGCCGATGCCGGTGGCGTACGCGATCATGTAGCTGGTCAGCAGCGACTGGGCGGTGAAGGCGCCGATGCCGACGCAGCAGGCGAGCAGCACCGGGCGCGGGCGGCGCAACACGTCGAGGATCGGCAGCCGCGACTCGGATCGGTCCTGCTTGACCTCGGCGAACAGCGGGCTCTCCACCACCTTCAGCCGTACGAAGAGACCGACGCCGAGCAGCACCACGCTCAGCAGGAACGGCACACGCCAACCCCACGCCGTGAACTCGTCCTTGGGCAGGGCGACGACGAACGTGACGACGGAGGTCGACAGCAGGGAGCCGAGCGGTGCTCCCATCTGCGTGAAGCTGGACCACAGTCCGCGCCGCCGCTCTCCGGCGTGCTCCACGACCATCAGGGTGGCGCCGCCCCACTCACCGCCGATGGCGACGCCCTGGACGACGCGCAGGGTGATCAGCAGCACCGGCGCCCACACGCCGATCGTGTCGTACGTGGGCAGCAGGCCGATGAGGAAACTGGCGCCGCCCATCAGGCCCATGGTGAGCAGCAGCATGGACTTGCGGCCGAGCCGGTCGCCGAAGTGACCGAAGAGGATGCCGCCGAGCGGTCGGGCGACATAGCCGGCGGCGAACGTGCCGAAGGCGGCGACGGTGCCCACGGCGGGGTCGGCGCCGGGGAAGAACAGTTCGCCGAAGACGAGGGCGGCGACGGTGCCGTAGACGAGGAAGTCGTAGAACTCCACGGCGGTGCCGAGCAGCCCGGAGAGGGCTACTCGGCGCAGCTGCCGGGTTCGTTCGCGGTCGGGGGGCGGTGATGCGAGGGGGGACGGGGGCATCGCGAACTCCCTTGACGGGGGAAGGACACCGCGAAATTAGGCTCTCCACTTACTGGCGTCAAGAAAGTGCACAACATTGGCTGGTGGGAGGGCGCCCGCCACGTGCGCCCGCCGCGCCTCACAGCGCCACGGCCGCGGCCTCCTGGCGCCGCTCCACCCCCCGCCCGAACCGGCGCAGCAGAAGTACCGCGGTCGTGGCGAGGCCGATGAGGAGCCCCAGCCAGATGCCCACGGTGTCCCAGCCGGCCGCGAAGCCGAGCAGCGCGGCGGCGGGCAGGCCGACGAGCCAGTAGCCGACCAGGGTGACCCGGAAGCCGCCCTTGGTGTCGTCGAGGCCGCGCAGCAGACCGACGCCGATGTTCTGAGTGCAGTCGAAGAACTGCATCACCGCGGCGACCAGCAGGAGTTGGGTGGCGAGGTCGATAGCCGACTTGTTCTCACTCTCGAAGAACGGCGCCAGTACGAGGCTCGGCACGGTGACATAGATCAGCGCCACCACCGCCATGACCGCGGCGGCGCACGCCAGCGCGGTCGACTTCAGCCGCTGGGACGCCGCAGTGTTGCCCAGGGCGAGTTCGCGGCTGACGCCGAGGGACGCGGCGTGGGAGAGGCCGACGGCGATCTGGAACACGATGTACACGAGTTGGTTGACGGCCGTGTGCGCGGCCAGCGCGGCCGTGCCGAAGCTGCCCACCAGCAGCGCGACCACGGAGAAGAAGCCCGCCTCGGAGCCGTAGGTCGCGGCGATCGGCGCGCCCAGACCGGCAAGGCGGCGCAAGGTGGCCGGGCGGGTCTTCCAGATGCTCAGCGACAGCACCGGTGCCAGCGCGGGGTCGCGGCGGGCGGAGACGTAGAGCGCCAGGAACGACAGCGCGTAGACCGAGGTCGTGGCCAGTCCGATGCCGGGCAGGCCCAGCTTGGGCAGACCCCAAGTGCCGTGGATGAAGACCCAGTTGAGGCCCGCGTTGACCGCGATCGAGGCGATCGTGATGCGCAGCAGGGCCTGCGGGCGGCGCATGCCGACGGTGAACTGGCGGATCGCCTGGAACCACAGGCAGGGCACCAGGCCGGGCGCCATCGCGTACAGCACCGGCTTCGCCGCGTCGACGACGTCGGGGTCCTGGCCGAGGAACACCACGGCGTGCCCGATCAGCACCATCAGCACCGCGCCCGCGAGACCGGCGAGCGTGGACAGCAGCAGGCTCGCCCGGACCAGGTCCCGGACCTCCTCGTGGGCGCTCTCCGCGTCGGCGCCCTCCTTCTCGGCGCGCGCGTCCGCCGCGGCGACCTGGTTGCCGACGGCGGTGACCAGGCCGACGCCCATGGTCCGCAGCTGGTTGAAGATGACCATGGCGAGACCGCCGGCGGCCAGGGCCTCGGTGCCGAGGAGGCCCATCATGACCGTGTCGGTGGTGGTGAGTGCGACCTGGGCGAGCTGGGTGAGCGCGAGCGGGACGGCGAGCGTGGCCAGGGCACGGCCGTCGACGAGGAGGCGGGAGAGGGCGGGCGGCATCAGTTCGTTTCCTGCGGGAAATCGGGCGCGGCGGTGCGGCGTAGCTTGGTCAGCAACTCGTCGACCTCGCGCTCCACTTGGGGAGAGAGGAGATCGCGTGCGGCCATCCAGTCGTCGTCGAAGACGGTGTCCATGTACTTCTCACCGCCGTCGTTGACCAACGCGACCATAGTCGTGCCCGGCGCCAGGGCGGACATCCGGGTCAGGGCCTCGTACACCACCCCGCCCGCCGAACCGCCCAGGAGCAGTCCGGTGCGGCGGGCCACGGCCCGGGCCGTGGCGAAGGCCTCCACGTCCCCGACCTTCGCCCCCTCGTCCAGCAGCGAGTAGTCGACCATGGCCCCGATCGTCGCACCCTCGGGTGTGCCGGTGCCGGACTGGTAGTAGTCGTGCGCGGGCGGCCCGAAGGCGATCGACCCTTTCGGCTCGACCCCGACGATCCGCACCTCGGGGACGGTCTCGCGCAGCACGCTCCCGGTCCCGAACAGCCCGCCGCCGGTGCCGACCGCGCCGATCAGGATGTCGACACGGCTGTCCAGGGCGGCGTCGAGCTCGCGGGCCACCGGGTGGTAACCGACCCCGTTGGCCGGGTTGTTGTGCTGCTCGGTGAAGTAGGCGTTGTCGGACTCGGCGGCCATCCTCTCCGCGAGCTCCTCGCGGGCGGCGGTGGCCAGTTCCTCGTCCCCGTCCGCCGCGACGTAGACCAGCTCGGCGCCGAGCGCCTTCATCGCGCGCAGCTTGTCGACGGCCGCGTGGTGGTCGACCACGGCGGTGAAGGTGTAGCCGCGCTCGGCGGCCACGACGGCCAGACCGAGCCCGGTGTTGCCGGAGGTCGACTCGATGATCCGCCCGCCCGGGCGCAGCAGACCGCGCTCCTCGGCGTCGATGACCATCTGCCGGGCCATCCGGATCTTGGCGGTGCCGGTGGGGTTGAACTGCTCCAGCTTCAACAGCAGCCGGGCGTCGCTCTCGGTACGGCACAGCTCGAACAGCGGGGTGGCGCCGATGAGTTCGGAGACCTGCCGCACGATGGGCGGCCGGTACAGGGGGTCGTCCATGGGGGCTCCAGGGAGGTTCAGGCGGGGCGGCGGTCGAGGCGCCAGCGGAAGGCGGACGAAGATGACCAGGACGAGGCCGAGGCTGAGATCGAGGGCTCCACGACGACCTTCGGTGGCAGCGGGAGCTCGTGGAACGGCGACTCGTTGGAGTCCATCTGGTAGCCCGCGGTGTTGAGGTACACCAGCAGGTCACCGACGGCCGGCCGGACAGGGAAGGGGATCTTGCGCCAGGTCAGCAGGTCCGACTCCAGGCAGGTGGCCGCGCCCACGCACGCCGGGTAAGGGCCCGCGTCGGCGACCGGACCGAACCCGGCCGGCACGAGCACCGGGTCCGGCAGGAACTCGCTGTCGAACCACTGCTCGGACAGGCTGAGGCTGCTGCCGTCCACGGTGAGGATCGCGTACCCGTCGCGCTCCTTCACGCCCTGCACCCGGAACACCGTGAACCCGGCCTGGTCCAGCAGTGCCCGGCCCGGCTCGACGAGCAGTGCGACACCGGCCGCTCGCAGCAGCCCGGCGAGGTCCGTGTTCTCACCGGCCGGGGTGGCCGCCAGGATCGTACGCAGGGCGTCGGCGCCCGCGACGGGGGAGTGGTACGGGTAGAAGCCCCCGAAGGACTTGCCCGCGTGGAAGTGCTCGGGGCGCCTGCTCTCCTCGAACCGCCGCCAGTGCTCGGCGTCGACGTAGTCGACGGCGAAGCCGCCGCCGATGCTGATCCGGTCGGCGCGCAGGCCGAGCGTGCGGGCGTCCGCGCAGAGGCGGATCAACTCCGCTGCCAGCTGGGCACGTTGGCGGGTGTCGTAGCCCGAGAGGTGGAAGCTGAAGCCCTCCATGTCGACCCGCCCGTCGGCGCATCGTCGCAGGGCACCGCGCAACTCGGCGTCATCCAGACCGAAGCGGCTGTGAGGCTGCTCCGGAGGCAGGCGGCGTAGCAACACCCGTGCCGTACGGTCGAGTTCCGCCGTCAGGACGAGCAGGCGGTCCAGCTCGTCGAGCGCGTCCACCGCGATCAGCGCGCCCTGGAGCACGGCGACGCGCAGCAGATCGTCGCCCTTGGCGGGACCGGTCACCACCAGGTCCTCACCGCGCACCCCGGCTGCCAGGGCCTCGCGCAGCTCCCCATGGCTCGCCACGTCCACGCCCAGGCCCGCCACGGCGGCCCGTTCGGCGTAGACGGCCGCCTTGTTGGCCTTTTTCGCGAAGTACACCCGGCCGTCGACGCCGGTCTCGGTGAACACCTCACGGAACGCGGCCGCGTTGGCGTCGAAGCGCCCCGGGAACAGCACGTGGTACGGGCCGCCGAGCCCATGACTCAGCTCGTGCGGCAGCGCCTCGCCGAGGAGCGAGCGCACCTCGGGCGTGGTGTGCGAGGGGAGTGCCGTCGTCACTTCCACAACGGGACCGCCGTGCCCAGCCCCTGCGCGAGGGCGAGTTGGGCGAACCGGTGGCCGAGCGCGATGTCGGTGACGACCAGCCCGCTGTTGTACGCGAAGATCCGCTGCCCCGCGTCGGTGCGCCCGGCGGCGCGTCCGGCCAGCACGTCGGGGAACTCGGCGTGCACGTCCCGCAGTTGCCCGTCCGTGCCGGCCATGTCGGTGCCGGTGACGCGCATCTGGGCGGCGCTGGTGGCGATCACGCGGTCGGCCCGGTGCAGGGTCGAGGGAGCGATGCCGTAGCCGATGAGAACGGACAACGCGGCGGGCTTGAGCCACTCCGCGTCCACGGAGGCCGGGGTGTTGGGGCCGGCGGTGGCGAGGACGACGTCCGCGTCCCCGGCCGCCGCGCGCAGGTCGGTGACGATCTCCAGCTCACGCTCGGGGAAGTGGGCGTGCAACTGCTCGCGGACCGCCCGTATGCCGTCCGGATGCGTGCCGAACAGCATCAGCCGCTCCAGGTCCGGCAGCGTGGTCAGCAGGAACGGCAGCGCGAGCCGCCCCTGGGTGCCGGTGCCTATGACAAGTGCACTGCTACTGCCCGGTGCGGCCAGCTCACGGGCCAGCAGCGCCGAGACCGCCGGGGTGCGCAGCGCGCCGACGCGGCCGCAGTCCAGCATCGCGACCGGCAGCCCGGTCTCGTCGTCGTACAGGGTCAGCGTCGTGTAGTAGTGCTGCTTGTCGCGGTCCTCGTGCAGCCCGTACTTGTACGACGTCTTCACCGCGACCACGCCCCGCACCCCGTCGCGGCCGAGCATCGCGTACGCGACGGAGTGGCCGTCCTGCGGCTTGACGGTGAGCTTGCGGGGGTTGTCCGACCTGCCCTCGGCCAGGGTGCGGTACGCCTGCTCCACCACGGAGACGACGTCGGACAGCGTGATGTCGATACCTGCCACGTCACTGGTGCTGAGGATGCGCAGGGTCGTGTCGTCGGTCGCCATGGTGCTCCCCGTCCTGTCGTTGTGGGTCATGCGAACGCCTCGACGGCCGCCTGGCCGTAGCCGTGCTCGAACCGCTCGGCCTGCGGGCGGCTGCGGCGGCCGGGCACCCGCACGGAGGAACGTTTCAGCCAGCGGTCAGTGCCGTCGTAGCGGGCCTTGAAGGGAACCCGTCCGTGGACGACGAGGTCGTTGTCGACGACCAGGACGTCACCCGGGGTCAGGGCCACCGCCACGGAGACCCGGGAGAGTTCGGCCTCGAGCCGGCCGTAGGCCGCGCGGTGCTCCTCGGGCGCCTCCTCCAGCGGGGTGTAGGCGGGGTCGAAGCGCAGTGTCGGTCCGTCCGGTGACTGCCACACGGTCGGCACGGGCGGCGGGGTGCCCTCGTAGCCCTGTGCCTCGGCGTAGGCGTCGTCGGGCAGGATCGGCAGCACGGGGCGGCCCAGCAACTCCAGGTCGTCGGTGTCTAGTTGGATCTGCCGGACGCTGGCGGCTGTGGTGGCGACGGCGTCCGGGTTGCGCAGACAGCCCAGGACCAGCAGATGGGCGCGGCCCGGGTGGAAGGCGTCCTCGGTGTGGGGGCTGAGCAGCACGCTGCTGCTGGCGCCGGTCTGTTCCTCCTCGTGCCCGGGCGAGGGCACGATGTTGTGCACGAACCGGCCGTCCTGCTGTCCCTCCCAGGCGAGCGGCGTGCCCATCACCGTGGAGAGCAGGAGCAGGACCACGTCGTGGAGTGCGCCGGCGTTCCCGGCGGTCGACCAGTGGTCCGGGGTGGGGCCGATCGCCTCGTCGTCGACCGGCAGGCCACGCAGGACGAAGAGGCCGTCGGCGGTGTCGACGGGGCGGCAGGCGTGGCGGACTTCATCGCTCAACGCGGCTGCGGCGGAGGGGACTTGGGCGAGCAGTCCCGCGTGGGTGGAGACGCCGTCGAAGGCGTCGAGCAGAGTACGGGCCGTGCTGTGCAGTTCGGTCACGGCCTGCGGGTGAAGCTGACGTACAGGCATGGCTGCCGTCGGCATGGTGAACCGTCCGTTCCGGTGCGGGTGGGGGTGCGGGCGGTGGGCTTCCGTCGAAGGAAGCCGCATGGGCCGGACGGAAACATAGCCATTTCACAGATGGTAGGCAAGGCTTACCTAAGTTTGATCTAGATCACGCTGCGTACCCCCTTGTGCACCGGGTATGAATCAGGGTAGGCAAACCTAAGCAATCGAGCCACGTGTGAAATCGAGGACGAAGTGGACCTGACCAGACGTCAACTCCTGTGGGCTGGTGGCGCCGTGGGCGCGACCGCCCTGCTGGCCGCATGTGGCGGCGGCGATGACGCCGAGCCGGCCGGGTCCGCCACCGGCGGCTCCGAAAAGCCCCGCAAGGGCGGCACCCTGCGCGTCGGCGCCCTCGGCAGGCCGGGCGCCATCACCCGCGACCCGCACGGCTCCCAGGCCAACGAGAGCGACTACCTCATCATCAGCCTGGTGTACGACACGCTCACCGTGCCCGGCACCAAGCCGAACACCGAGCCCCGGCTCGCGGCCGGTTGGCAGCCCTCCGCGGACCTGAAGACCTGGAAATTCAAGATCGCCCCGGGCGCGAAGTTCCACGACGGCTCCCCGGTGACCGCCAAGGACGTCGTCTTCTCCCTCAAGCGCCTGCGGGCCACCCCGTCCGGCGCCTCCCGGCTGCCCGGCATCCAGGCGAAGAACATCACCGCCGAGGGCACCGACACCGTCGTCCTGGTCTCCGACTACGCCAACGCCGAACTGCCCCTGCTCACCCGCCTGACCACCTTCGTCGTCCCCGACGGCACCACCGACAAGGACATCGCGAAGGCCCCCGGCACCGGCCCCTTCAAGCTCGACTGGTTCCGCTCCGGCAACGCCCGCCTGGTCCGCAACGACGGCTGGTACGGCGGCGAGGTGTACCTCGACGCCATCGAGGTGAAGATCTTCGAGAGCCCGCAGGCCATGGCCAACGCGCTGCTGGCCGGCCAGATCGACCTCGCCTCCAACGTCGGCGCCGTCGCTGCCCGAACGGCCAAGGCTCGCAAGGACGTGTCGACGGTCCGCCGCCCCAACGACATGGCGATGCCGATCGTCATGCGCACCACCGACGGCCCCTTCGCCGACCCGAAGGTGCGTGAGGCGCTCCGCCTCGCCGTCGACCGCAAGGCCATGGTCGACCAGGTCCTCTCCGGCTACGGCACCGTCGCCAACGACATCCTCGGCACCGGCGACCCCGCCTACGACAAGGGCATCCCGCAGCGCACCCGCGACCTCGCGCAGGCCAAGAAGCTGCTGAAGGAAGCCGGCTTCGACACCTCCAAGACCTACGAACTCTTCACCACCGAGGACATATCCGGCCTCGCCGAGTCGGCCACCCTCTTCGCCACCCAGGTCCGCGAGGCCGGTGTGAAGGTGAAGGTCGTCAAGCAGGAGTCGGCCGTCTTCTGGGACAAGACCTGGCTCAAGGGCGACCTCTACACCACCTACTGGGGCACCAACGACTCCGTGGTCTTCTTCGCCAGCAAGACCATGGTCTCCGAGAGCGGCCAGAACGAGGCCGGCTGGAAGTCCAAGGAGTTCGACGCGGCCTACCAGAAGGCCATCGGCACCGCCGAGGCCACCGAGCGCACCCAACTCCTCAAGCAACTCCAGCAGATCGAGTACGACAGCTCCGGCTACCTCCTGTGGGGCATGGCCGACGGCATCGACCTCGCAGGTGCCAAGGTGCGCGGACTGCCGACGCTGCCCGGATACGGAAGGGTCCAGCTCGAAGGCGCATGGCTGGCCAGTTGACACCCGACACCGCCGCCCCGGCCTCCTCCCCGCTCCCCGCGGAGAGGAGGCCGGGCCGCGGCCCCGCCCTGCTCCTGGCCCGCGTCGGCACCACGCTGGCCAAGCGGGTCGCCTTCCTGGCGCTGCTGCTCGCGCTGGTCTTCGTCACCGTCGAACTGCTTCCGGGCGACGCCGCCAAGGCGACCTCCGAACGCGGCGAGAGCGCGGCCGACCTCGCGGCACGCCGAGAGCTGCTCGGGCTGAACCGCCCGGTCCTGGAACGCTTCTGGGACTGGATGACCGGCCTGCCCACGGGTGACCTCGGCACCTCGGCGCGCGGCGAGAAGGTCACCGACCTGCTCTCCACCGCGTTCCCCAACACCCTGCTGCTCGGCGGCATCGCCCTGCTGCTCACCGCCGTCCTGTCCCTCTGCCTGGGCTGCTGGGCCGCCCTGAGGCCCGGCGGACGCCTGGACCGGGCCGTGTCGGGAACGGCGACCGCGATCCTCGCCCTGCCGGAGTTCGTCGTCGCGGTGGCCCTGGTCCTGGTGCTGTCGCTGTGGACCGGCTGGCTGCCCGCGGTCACCCTGACCGACGCCGACGGCTCTCCGGCCTCCTGGGACATGCTCGTGCTGCCCGTCCTCGCCCTGACCGTCCCGCAGGTCGGCTGGAACACCCGGATCGTACGGGCCGCCCTCGCCGACGAGGCCCGCGCCCCGCACGTCGAGACCGCCGTCCTCGACGGACTCCCGCCCCGCCGCGTCCTCACCCACCACGTGCTGCCCGGCGCCCTGCCCGCCGTCGCCGCGGGCCTGGCCACCTCGACCGGCATGCTGCTGGGCGGCGCGGTCGTCGTGGAGACCATCTTCAACTACCCCGGCATCGGTACGGTCCTCGCCTCGGCCGTCACCGACCGCGACAGCCCGGTCATCGCCGGGGTCACGGCGCTGTCCGGCGCGGTCATCACCGGCGTGCTGCTCCTGGCCGACCTCGTACGCGACACGGTGACCGGAGGCCGACGATGAGCGAGAAGACCGCCCGCGGGGGCGTCACTCCGCGCGACCTCCCCACCGACCGCCCCGGCGGCCGGTCACGGGCCCGCGCGGGCGTCGTCCTGCGCGTCCTGCCCGCCCTGCTCCTGACCGGCCTCGCCCTGGTCGGCCCCTGGATCGCGCCGCACGCCGTGGACGTCCCGGTGGCCGCGCCGTACGCGGAGGCCGGGACCGACGGTGCCCTGCTCGGCGGCGACCAACTCGGCCGGGACGTGCTCAGCCGGCTGCTGGCCGGCGGGCGCGAACTCGTGCTGTCCTCGTTGCTCGTCGCGGTGCTCGTCACGGCAACGGCCGCGATCCTCGGCGCGATCGGCGCCGTACGGCCGCTCGTCGGACGGATCGTGGAACGGACCGCCGACGTGCTGATGCTGCTCCCCGCCGTCCTCGGGATCCTGCTGGTCACCCTCTCCTGGCCCGGCGGCGGCCGACTCGCCGTCATCGCCGCCGCCGTCGTCCTCGGAGTGCCGTACGCGGTCCGGCTCGCGGCGAGCGCGGCGGCCCCCGTCGCCGAGGCGGGGTACGTCGAAGCGGCGGCCGCCGGCGGCGAACGCCTCTGGTACCTGGTCGTCCGCGAGATCCTGCCCAACGTGCGCGCCACCCTGCTCGCCCTGTTCGGCTTGCGCTTCGTCGCCGCCGTGTACCTCGTCGCCACCGCCGGATTCCTCCAGGTCGGTCCCCAACCCCCCGCCGCCGACTGGGCGTTGATGATCCGCGAGAACTCTCCCGGAATCCTCCTCAACCCCTGGTCGGTCGTCGCCCCCAGCATCGCCATCGGTCTGCTCGCCCTGAGCGTCAACCTCGCGGCCGCCGCCCTCGCCCCCCAGACCGGCCGGAAGGCGGTGACCGTCCTGTGAGCCATGTGCGTGACCGGTACGCGAAGCCCGAGGGCCCGCCGAGCGACACACCCGCCGTACGGGTCACGGGCCTCGCGGTGACCGTGCCCGACGGCCGGTTCCTGCTGCGGGACGCCTCCCTGACGGTCCGCCCGGGCCGACTGGTCGCCCTGACCGGGCCCTCCGGCGCCGGCAAGACGACACTGCTGCGTGCCGTGACCGGCCTCCTGCCGCCCGGCACGAGCCGCACCGCGGGCCACGTCGACGTCCTGGGCCACGATGTCTTCGCCCTCACCGAGGGCGACCTGCGCACCCTGCGCGGCACCCGCCTCGCCTACGTCGGACAGGACCCCGGCTCCGGCCTCAACCCCCGGATGCGGGTCCGCAGCCTCGTCCGCGAACTCTCCGCCGACCGCAGTCCGCAGGCCGTCGCCGCGCTCCTCTCCGAGGTCCGCCTCCCGGCCGACGGCGGACTCGCCGCCCGCCGCCCCGGCGCCCTCTCCGGCGGCCAGCAACGCCGCGTCGCCCTCGCCCGAGCGCTGGCCCGCCGCCCCGATGTCCTCCTCCTCGACGAACCGACCGCCGGCCTGCACCCCGAACTCCGCGACGAGATAGCAGAGCTGCTCCGCCACCTCGCCCGCGAACACCACCTCGCCGTCGCCTTCTCCTGCCACGACCCGGTGGTGGTCGAGCGGGTGGCGGACGAGGTGGTGGAACTCGGGACCGGGGGCGTGGGGGGAGCGCGCGCGGCGGAGCCATCGAGGCTGGCTGGGCCGACAGGGGCGAGTGGTCTGGCGGGGCCGGTTGGGTCGGCGGGGTCGAGTGGGCCGACCGGGTCGAGTGGTCCGGCGGGACCGGATGGGCCGACCGGGTCGACTGGTCTGACGGGCCCGGGCGGGCTGTCGCCGACTGAGCTGTCGGGCCCGGGCGGGCTGTCGCCGGCTGGACTGTCGGGGGCTACGGGGATGACGGCGCTGACTGGTCCGACAGAGCCGACTGGTCTGACGGCGTCGACGGGCCGCGGTGCGCCCGCACCGCGCACCGCGCCCACAGCGTTGGCGACCAACCCCGCGGCGCCCAAGGCCAGTTCACCGATCCTCGAGGTCCGGGACCTGCACGTCACGTTCCGCGGCACCCCCGCCCTCACCGGCGTCGGTCTCACCGTCGCCGCGGGTTCCGCGGTCGGTATCGTCGGGGTCTCCGGGTCCGGCAAGACCACCCTCGTCCGTACCGTCGTAGGACTGCAACGCGGCACCTCCGGCACGGTTCACCTGGCCGGCACCGCCCTCAGCACCGGCCTGCGCGGCCGCACCCGTGAGCAGCGGCGCGGGCTGCAACTCGTCACGCAGAACCCGCTCGGCGCGCTGAACCCCAGCCGGACGGTCGGCGCCGCCGTGGGCCGACCGCTGCGCCTGCACCGCCGTTGCGCCTCCGCGGAGGTCCGAGACCGGGTCGCCGACCTCCTCGAACAGGTGGGTCTGCCGCCCGAGTTCGCCGACCGCTACCCGCACGAGCTGTCCGGCGGACAGCGCCAGCGGGTCGCCGTCGCACGAGCGCTGGCCGCCGAGCCCGACGTCCTCATCTGTGACGAGATCACATCCGCCCTCGACCCCGAGACGGGCCGGTCCCTCATGGACCTCCTCACCGACCTGCGTGAGCGGCGCGGCACCACCCTCGTCCTCATCAGCCACGACCTCCCCCTCATCGCCGACCGCACCGACACCGTCACCGTCCTGCACGCCGGCCGCGCCGTGGAGTCCGGCCCCACCACCGACCTTTTCGCCGCACCCCAACACGCGGCGACCCGCGCCCTGTTGGGCATGCCCCCTGCGGCGGCGCCCCTGAGAACGACCGCGTCCGTCGGTGGCCGCCCCTCCCCGAGCGACGGCTTCAGCTCTCGAACAGATCACCCGTGAGGTACTTGAGCCCGGTGTCCGGGGCGACCGTCACGACCGTGTGCCCTTCGCCGATCTCGCCGGCCAGCCGGACCGCGCCGACGATGTTGAGGGCACCGGACGTGCCGGTGAGGACTCCCTCGCGCCGGGCCAGGTGCAGCGCCATGCGCCGGGCCTCGGTCTCATCGACGGTTCGGGCCTCGTCGTACGCCTCCGCCGTGAGCAGCGGCGGGACCACCCCCGTGGCGAGGCCCTCGACGCGGTGCGGGCCGGCCGTGCCGGTGGTCAGCATGGGCGAGGAGGCCGGCTCGAGAGCGACGACACGCTCACCACTACCGGCCCGGCGCAGTGCCCCGGAGACACCGGCGAGCATCCCGGCGGTGCCGACGCCCGCGCAGAAGACGTCCACGGTCACACCGCTGCTCTGCGTCTGCCGCAGGATCTCCCGGCCCAACTCCTCGTAGCCGGTGAGCGCGTCGGTGTTGTGGAACTGGTCGGTCCAGTAGGCCCCCTCACGCTCCACGATCCGGTCCACTTCCGCGCGCATGCGCACGAACAGCTCGGGCGTGATCCGGCCACCCTCACTGGGCACCACGATCACCTCGGCACCGAACGCCCGCATGGTCCGCAGCTTCTCGGGAGCGAACGCGTCCGACGACACGAGCGACAGGGGGTACCCCTTCACCCCGCAGACGAAGGCGAGCGAGGATCCCGTACTGCCGCCGGTGTACTCCACCACGCGCTGCCCGGGCCGCAGGGCACCGCGGCGCTCCGCGCCCTCGACGATGGCCAGCGCCATCCGGTCCTTGTAGCTGCCGGACGGGTTGCCGCCCTCCAGCTTGACCAGCACCTGCGCGGCACCGTCCGGGACGACGTCACGCAGCCGCACCAGGGGGGTGTCGCCGATGGCCTGGAGGACCGACTGCTGGACACCGGGATGGCTCACAGCACGAATGTAGCCCCGCCTGGGTAGCCGTGCGTGCGGACTTGAGTACGGCTACTCAGGCCGCCGGGGCCGCCTCGCGGGATCGTGGGAAACCGGTAAACGATCTCAGGAGGCCCGACATGAACGGCTCGCAGCGTTCCCTTCCCGCGACGGTGCGCCACTACCTGCTCAACCCGGCGGCGCTGGGCTACCTCGTGGTGGTGGCCGCCGTCCTGGGCTGGGTGGGGGCGGACTGGCTGTTCGTGGAGCATCAGGACGCGAGCCTCGCCGGGGTGTGGGCCTTCGTGGTCACGGCCCCGACCTCCTGGCTGTTCCTGGCCCTGCCGGGCCCGCTCCCGTGGGCCGGCGTCGCCATCGGCGCCCTTTTCCAGGCGGCGGTACTCGGCGCCGCGTACCACCGCTTCTCCGGCCGCCTCCCGCACCGCACCGGCACGAACGGAGCCTGACCGCGCACCGGCCGACGCGCGATTGTCAGTGCCGGGTGTCACGCTGATGTCACACAGAGCTGATCTCGGACACAGGATCTGCGAAAGGGCATCGTCGTGATCACCACTGACCTCACCCCCGGCACCCCCTGTTGGCTCGACCTCGGAGCCCCTGACGTCCAGGCCGCCGCGGCCTTCTACGCCGCGGTACTGGGCTGGGAGTACGAGTCCATGGGCGAGGGCATGGACGGCGGGATGTTCCGGAAGGACGGCAAGATCGTCGGCGGGCTCGGCAAGCTCACCGAGGAGGGCGCGCGCTCGGCCTGGATGATCTACTACACCGTCACCGACGCCGACGCCACGACCGAGGCCGTGGAGCGCGCGGGCGGCACGGTGCGGGTGGCGCCGAGAGACCTCGGCGAATGGGGCCGGATGGCGCAGTACAACGACCCGGCAGGGGGCCAGTTCGCCGTCTGGCAGCCTGGGCAGGATGCGGGCTTCGAGCTGGCGGACGAGCCTGGTTCGCTGTCCTGGACCGAGCTGTACACCAGCGACGCCGCGGGCGCGAGGGAGTTCTACGGCGATGTCTTCGGCTGGCAGTTCACCGACATGGACCTGCCGGGCGGCGGGGGCACATACATCCTCATCACCCCCGCCGGGCTTCCCGAGGAGCGTATGCAGGGCGGCCTCATGGAGCTCCGCAAGGAGGATCTCTCCCTGACGAACGGGCGGCCGTACTGGCACCCGGTCTTCGCCGTCGCCGACTGCGACGCCGCGGTCGCCAAGGTCACCGAGAACGGCGGCAGTGTGCAGATGGGACCGGAGGACGCGGAGGGCGTGGGCCGGCTGGCTGTCTGCCTCGATCCGTCGAAGGCGGACTTCGTGGTACTCACGCCGGCCCGGAGCTGACGTCCTTCGGCGTTCCACGGAGGAAGGCCGGATCAGGCTTCCTGCCACACCGGAGCAGGGCGCTCGCCCGAGCCCCGCACGATCAGCCGGGTGGGGACGGTGACGGTGCGGGTGCGGGAGCGGTCGCCGTCCAGGCGGGCCAGGGCGGTGGTCGCCGCCGTCCTGCCGATCTCCTCGGGGTCCTGGGCGACGACGGTCAGGGCCGGTTCGAGTGCCTCGGCGAGCGCCACGTCGTCGAAGGCGACGACCGCGACGTCCTTGCGGTCGCTGCGGGCGAGTTCGGTGACTATGCCCAACGCGACGATGTTGTTGCCCGCGAACAGGGCGGTGGGGGGATCCGCCAGCCCCAGAAGCTGCGACGTGGCGGCCGAAGCCCCGTGCTGGTCATGGGCGTTGGTGACCAGGGAGCGGTCCTGCGGCAGGCCCTCTTCCTGCAGGGCGGCGCGGTATCCGGCCAGGCGCTCGCGGCGCGTGTAGAGCTTGGTGGGGAGGTCGCCGACGAAGCCGATGCGCCGGTGTCCGTGGGCGATCAGGTGGGCGACGCCGTCGTGCGCGCCCGTGCGGTTGGAGCTGACGACGCTGTCCGTGGCCAGGCCCACTCCCGGACGGTCGAGGAAGACGATGGGCAGGCCTGCGGCGCGATGGGTCTTCAGACGGGAGTGGTCGGCGCCGACGGACGGCACGACCATCAGGATGCTGATGCGGCGGGCGAGGAAAGTGTCCGTCAGCGCGCGTTCGCGGCCGGGATCGTCCGCGGAGGATCCCATGAGCAGCGTCAGGCCGCGGTCGCGGACGGTGTCCTCGATGCTTCTGGCCACGGCTCCGAAGAAGGGGTTGCCGAGGTCGGGGACGACCAGGCCGATGGTGGTGTCGGGCCCGCCGACGCGGATGTTGCGGGCCATGAGGTTCGGCTGGAAGCCGAGCTTGGCCACGGCGGCGAGCACCTGTTCCCTCGTCTGCGCCGAGGCCGGACCGTCCTCGTTGAGGACGCGGGAGACCGTTTTGGCGCTGACGCCCACTTCGCGGGCGACGTCTGCCAGGGTGGGGCGGCGGTTCGCTGCCATGGAGTAAACAGTCTCCTGTGCTTGTCGGTTCCGGCCGCGGCCCCGGCCGGAACCTGGGAGTGTTTCGGGGTCGTGCCGTCAACCGGCTTGGACTCCCGCGGCCTTCGCCGCCTCGGAATCCGCTACGACAGTACCGCCGGCCTCGTCGACGGTGAGCGCGCCGGTCATGATGGCGACGACCTCCGCCATGGAGTAGTCGGACGGCTTGATCACGGCGGCACGCCGGCCCAGCCGGTGGACGTGGATCCGGTCGGCGATCTCGAAGACGTGCGGCATGTTGTGGCTGATCAGGACCACCGGCATGCCCTTGTCCCGGACGCGGCGGATGAGGTCCAGGACCTGACCGGATTCCTTTACGCCGAGGGCGGCGGTCGGTTCGTCCATGACGACGACGCTGCGGGCCCAGGCGACGGAACGGGCGACCGCTACGGCCTGCCGCTGTCCGCCGGAGAGGGTCTCGACCGACTGCGTCAGCGAACGCAGCCCGATCTTCAGGTCGGCCATGTGCTCGGCGGCCTCCTGACGCATGCGCTTCTTGTCCAACATGCGGAAGACACTGCCGAGGACGCCGGGGCGGCGGAGCTCGCGTCCGAGGAACATGTTGGACGCGATGTCCATGGAGGCGGCTACGGCGAGGTCCTGATAGACCGTCTCGATGCCGTGGGCGCGGGCGCTTTGCGGGCCGGAGAACTGGATCGGTTCGCCGTTGAGCCGTATCTCGCCCTCGTCGGGGACCACCGCGCCGGTGAGGGCCTTGATCAGGCTGGTCTTGCCGGCTCCGTTGTCGCCGATGACGGCGAGGACCTCGCCGGGCATCAGGTCGAAGTCGGCACCGTCGATGGCGGTGACGTGGCCGTAGCGCTTGACCAGACCGCGGGCCTGCAGCACGGGCGTGGGGGAGGAGGTGGCGGTCATCGGGCCTTCTTCCGGGAGATCTGGTCGACGGTCACCGCGAGGATCACCAGGATTCCGGTGATCAGGGTCTGGTAGATCGAGGCGACACCCATCAGCTGCAGGCCGTTGCGGAAGACGCCGACGATGAGCACGCCGATGAAGGTGCCCAGGACCGATCCGCGCCCGCCGAAGAGGCTGGTGCCGCCGAGGACCACGGCGGTGATGCTGTCGAGGTTGTCGGTCTGGCCCGCCTGCGGGTCGCCGACTCCGGTGCGGGAGATCAGCAGCAGGGCGGCGACGCCGTAGAGGAGGCCGGCCGTGGTGTAGACGCCGATGGTCAGCCGGGAGGTGCGGATGCCGTTCAGGCGTGCGGCTTCCTGGCTGTTGCCCAGCGCGTAGACGTGCCGTCCCCAGCCGGTGCTGCTCAGCGCGTAGGCGAGGAGGAGGAACAGGGCGATGGTGACCAGGGAGCCGTAGGTGATGTCGGTGTGACCGAGCGGGAAGGTCTGGCCGAGGGCCGTCAGCGGGCCGGGCAGGCTGCTGACGGTCTGCTCCTCGGAGTAGATGTGGGTCAGCGCGAAGGCCACGTTGAGCATGCCGAGGGTCACGATGAACGGCGGCAGCGGGATCTTCTGCACGAGCAGCCCGTTGAGCAGCCCGAAGCCGCCGCAGACGACCAGGCCCAGGGCGATGGCGACGAGCGGGGGCACGGATCCCTCGGCGGCCATCTTTGCGATCACGATGCTGCCGAACGCCATCACGGCACCGCACGACAGGTCGATGCCCGCCGTGAGGATGATCAGGGTCTGTCCGATGGCGAGGGTGCCGACGACCATGACCTGCTGCACGATCAGCGAGAAGTTGCCGCCCGTGAGGAACTGGTCGGTCGAGAAGGAGAAGAAGGCACAGGCCAGGAGGAGGGCGGCCAGGGGGCCGGTGGTCGGCGCCGTGAGCAGCCGGCGGGCCGCGGTCGGTGCTTTGAGCTCGGCGTACGGCGTGGACGTCGACGGTGGCGTGGACGTGGCAGTCATGCGAAGTCCTTGTCGGAAGACAGAAGCCCTTGCCCGTCCTTGCCGGACGGTAACGAGGCAAAGCGGGCGAAGAGGACGAGGGGGCGGCCGTCCCCGCTCGGGGAGGAGGGGCCGGCCGCCCGCTGACGGGAAAGGCGGCGTCGAACAGTTCTAGGAACGAACAGTTCCAGGGCGTGTGGCGAAGGTCCCGACGCCCGTCCGCAGGGCAGGCGGGACGTTCGCGACAGGCCCTAGGGGGCGGCTCAGCCCCAGCAGTTCTCCAGGCCGTAGGCGGTGTCCTTCGACGTGACCCCGTCCTGCGGCTTGTCGGAGATCAGGGTGACGCCCGTGTCGGTGTAGCCGGAGGCCTTCTTGCCGTCCTTGGCGTACGTCACGACGGCCTTGACGCCCTCGGCGGCCATCTTCAGCGGGTACTGCTGCGAAGTGGCGGCGATCTTGCCGTCCTTGACGGCCGTGGTGCCGGTGCAGCCGCCGTCGACGGAGACGATGAGGACGTCCTTCTCCCGGCCCTTGGCCTTCAGCGCGGTGTACGCGCCCAGGGCGGCCGGTTCGTTGATGGTGTAGACGACGTTGATGCCGGGCTCCTTCTGGAGGCAGTTCTCCATCGCTGTCTGGCCCTTGGACTGGTCGCCGCCGGTGTCCTGGGCGCAGGCGACGTCCTTGTCGGTGGCGCCGAAGCCCTTCAGGAAGCCGTTGTGGCGCTGGACGCCGACGGACACGCCCGGCGCGAGGTCGAGGGCGGCTATCTTGGCGGTCTTGCCCTTCATCGCCGCCTTGGCGTACTCGCCGATCAGCTCGCCGGCCTTGAGGTTGTCGGTGGCGAAGAGGGCGTCGACCGCGGTCTGCGGGTCGGTCGGGGTGTCCAGGGCGATGACGAGGACGCCCTTGGCCTTGGCCTTCTCGATCGCGGGCACGATCGCCTTGGAGTCGCTCGGGGTGATCAGGATGCCCTTCACTCCGGCGGCGACCATGTTCTCGATGGCGGTGACCTGACCGGCGTTGTCGCCGTCGAACTTGCCGGCCGCGGTCATGAGCTTGACGCCCTCGGCCTTCGCGGACTTCTCCGCGCCCTCCTTCATCTTCACGAAGAACGGGTTGGTGTCGGTCTTGGTGATCAGACCCACCTTGACCTCGCCCGAGCCGGTGCTTGAGGAACCCGATCCGGAGCCGGAACCGCAGGCCGTCAGGGTGAGGGCCGCGATGCCCGTGCACGCGGCGACTCTGAGGAGGGAGAGGGGCAGACGAGAGGTGCGAGACATGAACGACTCCTGCGGGATTACGAGCGGCGCGGCCGGCATCGGAGCATGCCGTCCCGTGGTGTCATCGTTGACTTATGTCATCGTTGACACCGCATGGCGAGGATGATGGACTCCGTCTCCCGGAAACGTCAATGCCCTTCGCTCGTCACAAATCGGCAACGCTCGCGGCCGCCCCTGCGGAGCCGCTCCGCCGCCCCGCCGAGACGCGTCCGGTCGGCCCGTCCGTTCGTCAGAGAAGAGCAGCCCATGAGTCCACGTCAGATCACCGTCCTCGGGGAGTGCGTGGCGGACGCCTTCACCGGCCCCGCCAGCACGTCGAACGAACTCTCCCTGCGGGTGCTGCCCGGCGGCGGACCTGCGAACACGGCCGTGGCCCTGGCCCGGCTCGGCACCCCGGCCCGCTTCCTCGCCCGCCTGTCCGGCGATGTGTTCGGCCGCCTCTTCCGGGCCCACCTGGAGGCGTCCGGGGTGGACCTGTCGAACGCCGTCCCGGCCGTGGAGCCCAGCACCTTGGCCGTGGCGGAGCTGGACGCGCACGGACAGGCCGCGTTCTCCTTCCACGCCCAGAACACGGCCGACTGGCAGTGGACGGCCGAGGAACTGGCAGGGGTGGACCTGTCCGACACGGTCTGCGTGCACACCGGATCCCTGGCCCTGGTCCGGGAACCCGGAGCGGCGGTCGTGGAGGACTTCCTGGCGGCGGCCGCCTCCCGGGCGACCATCAGCATCGACCCGAATGTCCGGCCTCTCCTGGTACGCCCCGAGGTCTACCGCGCTCGGCTGGCGCACTGGTGCCACCTCGCCGACGTGCTCCGGCTCAGCGAGGACGACCTGGCGCTCCTGCTGCCGGACACGCCGCCCGAGCAGGCATGCGACATCTGGCACGCGGCCGGCGCCCGGCTCGTCGTGATCACGCGCGGCGCCCACGGCGCGCTGGCCTCGCTCGACGGCGAACGGGTTCAGGTGCCCGCCGTACGGACGAGCGTCGCCGACACCGTCGGGGCGGGGGACTCCTTCACCGCCGGACTGCTGCACCACCTCGGCGCCCAGGGACTCCTCGGCGGCCGGCTGACGGAACTCCGCCTCGACGAGGTCGCGGAAGCCTGCCGCTTCGCCACCCGGGTCGCGGCGCTGACCTGCGCGGTCGCCGGTCCCAACCCGCCGTGGCAGAGCCAGTTGGCGGAGCTCATGGCTGCCGACCGCGTCTGACGGGCGGACGGGCCTTGCCGGGGCGTGTCGCGCCCCGCCTGTCCCCGACCCCGCCGGCCAGGGAGTACCGGCCTTCGCGGAGAGCGGCTCGGTGCAGCCGGACCGGGCCCGCGTCTGGCCCCTGACTCCTGCCGCGACCGATCCCCGACTCCGAATCGACCCCCCCAGATCGCCCAGATCGCCCCGACCGACTCGACCGACTCGACCACGAAGGACCCCACACCATGAACAAGACCCTGCTCGCCGAGTTCACGGCCCGCGAGGGAGCGCAGGACGAGGTCGCCCGCATGATCCTGGACTACGCCCGGAAGGTGCGCGAGGAAGAGGGCAACCTCGCCTTCGACGTCTACACCAAGGCGTCCAACCCGCGTGCCTTCTGGATCTTCGAGGCCTACCGGGACGAGGAGGCCTTCCAGGCCCACCTGAAGGCCCCCTACGGTGGCCCCTTCAACACCGCCCTCGCCCCACTGATCGAGGAGGACGCCTCGGTACTGACCTTCCTCGACCCGCTGACCTGACGGCCCTGCCGGATCACTCCGGGTGGGCCACCGCCTCCTTGTGGAGTTCCACCGCCGCCGACAGGCTCAGCCCGGGCTCCGCCTGGCGCAGCGCTCTGATCGCCTTGACCGAGGTGATGTCTCCCGTGAAGCCGACGGCGGCCAGCCGGGAGTGGACCCAGCGGGCGCGCAGTTGGCCTTCGGTGGTGGCGGCGGTGGACTCGACGAGCGCGGCGGCGCGTTCCAGGCCCGGGCGGTCCTCGGGCGAGGCGTCCGCCAGCGCCTGCCGGAGGGTTGCTGCGACGATGTCCGCGTCCCGGATGAGCAGCACATGGTTGAGCTTCTTGTTCAGTCCCCTGATTCCTGCCATGTGGATCATCGTGGCGGTCATGTCCCGTCCCCGCCAAGCGACTTGAGGAGCTCCAGAGGCTCGGAGAGTTGCGGACACCCCCTGTCCGCAACCACCGCTAACGTGCTCCGCATGACCAAGACGACGTCCGGGACGGCTCCCGTGCTCGACGCCCGCGCCTTGAACCGCGCGACCCTCGACCGGCAACTGCTGCTGCGCCGCTCGACGCTGAGCGCCGAGGCGGCCGTCACACACCTGGTGGGGCTCCAGGCGCAGAACGTGAAGCCGCCGTACTACGCTCTCGCCGCCCGTCTCGACGCCTTCGCCCCCGAGCAGTTGTCCCGGCTCATGGCGGACCGTCGGGTCGTCCGGATCGTCACCCTGCGTTCGACCATCCACACCCACACCGCCGACGACTGCCTCACCCTGCGACCGCTCGTCCAGCCCGCCCGGGACCGTGAGATCGGCGTCTTCCGCAAAGGGCTCGTCGGTGTCGACCTCGACCGGCTCGCCGCGCTCGCCCGCGACCTCGTCGAGGCCGAGCCTCGCACCATGAAGCAGCTGCGCGAGGCCCTGCTCGCCGAGTGGCCGGACGCCGATCCGCAGGCCCTCGCCATCGCCGCGCGCTGCAAGCTGCCGCTGGTCCAGGTCACCCCGCGCGGCCTGTGGGGCAGGAGCGGTCAGGTCGCGCTCACCACCGCCGAGCACTGGCTCGGCCGCGCCGGCGAAGAGGCGCCCGCCCCGGACGCGGTGGTCCTGCGCTACCTCGCCGCCTTCGGACCCGCCTCCGTCAAGGACATGCAGACCTGGTCCGGTCTGACCCGTCTGCGTCCCGCTTTCCAGCGGCTGCGCCCGCAGTTGGTCACCTTCCGGGACACGGGCGGCGTAGAGCTCTTCGACCTCCCCGACGCACCCCGCCCCGATCCCGGCACCCCGGCCCCGCCCCGCTTCCTCCCCGAGTTCGACAACCTGCTCCTCTCCCACGCCGACCGCACCCGCGTGGTCCCCGAGGAGTACCGGGGCCGCAGTTGGCAGGGGAACCTGGCGTACTCCACCCTCCTCGTCGACGGCTTCCTGGCGGGAGTGTGGAAGCTGGAGGAGGACGCCCTGGTCGTCGAGCCCTTCGGGCGGCTCAGCAGGGCGCAGCGGGAGGAGATCGCCGAGGAGGCGGAGCGGATGCTCGCGGTGATGCATCCGGGCAGCGCGTACGACATCCGGTTCGGAACTGTCGTACGACAGTGAGCCGGGGCGTGGAGAGGGGGCGCTGCGGGCCGCTCGTGGAGGCTCGCAGCGCCCCCTGGTATGTCACCTGAGGGGTGCTCAGGAATTCTTCCGGGTCACGAGTTGACCTGTGTGGTCACCAGGCTGGAGAAGGTGGTCAACCGGGTGTAGATCCCCGGGTAACCGGCCTGCGCGCAGCCCTCGCCCCAAGAAGTGATCCCTGCCAGGACGCCCCCGATGAGCAGGGGACCGCCGCTGTCGCCCTGGCAGGTGTCTGTGCCGCCGGAGGTGTATCCGGCGCAAACCATGTCGCTCGCGACGAAGTCGGAGCCGTACGAGCTGCTGCAGCTGGAGTTGGACACGATCGGCACGCTCGCCGTCCGCAGCTGGTTGGAGGAGCTGCCGCCCGAGGAGGTGGTGCCCCAGCCGAGGATGCGGGCGCTGGTGCCGGCCGCGTACACGGACGTGTCCGAGGAGGAGACGTACTTCGCCGCGGTGTAGGGCATCGACGTCGACAGCGTCAGGACCGCCACGTCGTCGCCGTTGGTGGTGTCGGTGTAGCTCGGGTGGATCCAGATCTTGCTGACTCTGCTGACCGTGCCGTTGGTGCCGTTGAGATAGGTGCGCCCGCCGACCACCCGGACGCTGCTGGTGGTCTCGCCGACCATGCAGTGCGCGGCCGTGACCACCTTCGTGGGGGAGACGAGGGTGCCGCCGCAGAACTGGTTCTGCGAGGCGTCCGTGATCTGCATGACGAACGGGTACGCGGTCGTCGTCGTGGTCGTGCCGCCCACGATCGGCTGGGGTGCGGCGACGGCGGTGGGGGCGCCGGCGATCGCGGTCGCGGCCGCGGCGGCGGTCGCCGCCAGGACCGCTGCGGTCTTCCTGGCACGGGTGAGCCCGAACATGAGTCTCCTCAGTGGGGGTTTTGCCGGTGGGGGGTCGCGCGGGTGTGGGGGGTTTGCACGGGGGTCGCGGGACCGACCCCCGTGTGCCCGGGCGAGCGGCACGTCCCAAACGCTATGGCCCGGCTCGCCGGATCCCAATGAGGGAACCCCCTACCGCCTCCGGGAGGCGGGGAGGGAAAACCCTCGGTGACCCTCCGGGAAACCTGCGAGGACGGGCTGCCTTCCGTGAGGGCGGTAGGGCCGCCCCGGCGGATCAAGTCGCAGGAAGGCGACAGAGATTCATCGACGCGGCTGAGCGGGGTGTGGTGCGTGCAGCTGCAAGGCGGAGGGGGGCGTCGACGCGACGGGCTCCCGCGCGAGCGAAACCCGGAGTGGGGGAGGGGGCGTGCCCCACCCCGCGTCTGGGGCATGGTCCGCCGGGCGGGCCCTGGAGCCGCGCCGCCCTCACATCGCCCGGCGCCCCGCCGCCAGTCGGACGATGTCCACCCGCGAACGGATGCCCAGCTTGCGGTAGACCCGGGTGAGCGTCGCCTCGACCGTCTTGACGCTGATGAACAGCCGCGCGGCGATCTCCCGGTTGGTGGCGCCCTCCATGACGAGCGCGGCGACCTGACGCTCCATCGAGGCCAGCCCCTCCAGCGCCGCCGACGCGGTGTCCCGCTCGGGAACGGCGATGGGCTGTGTCTCGACCGCGGTCGCCGCCGCGTCCACCTGACGCAGCCAGGGCAGCGCCCGGCACCGCCGGAACAGCCGCGCCGACTCGTCGTACGACGTCGGGCCCGGCTGCCGCGTGCGCAGCCGGGCCAGCGCGAACGCGGCCCGCGCCTCCTCCAGGCCGTAGCCCAGTTTGGCCAGACGGTCCTGTACGGACGTCAGCCGCGCCAGTGCCTCCTCGTGCTCCCCGCGCGCCGCCCGCACCAGCGCCTCCGCCCGGTCCAGTACGGCGAGGATGCTCTCCCGGCCGAGCCGCAGCGCGTGTTCGCGCGTCACGTCGATCACGTCCTGGGCCTCGCCCGGCTCCCCGATCCGTACGAGGGCCTCGGCGAGGTCGCCCTGCCAGCGGCCCCGCGCCGGGTCGGTGATGCCGAGGCCGAGTTCCAGTTCCCGTACCCGGCGCAGCGAGCCGACCGCGCCCGCCGCGTCATCGGCCACCAACTGGGCGTACCCGAGGGCGGCCAGGGCCCGCGAGAGGTACATCTGGTCGCCGTCCTCCTCGGCGCGCTCGGCCGCCTCCCGGGCCAGCGCCAGCGCCCGGTCCACGTCACCGCCGGAGGCCTCCGCCAGGGAGGTGAGCATGGCCGAGGCGCCCAGGCCGATCCCGGAGTCCCGGGCCAGCCGCAGGGACTCGCGGGCCAGGTCGAGGGCGCGACCGCAGTGCCCGGAGCGCAGTTCGGTCTCGGCGAGGAAGCGCTGGAAGTGCACCTCGCTCTCGACCATGCCGCGCCGCTGCACCTCGCGCAGCAGCGCGGTGATGGTCGTGCGGGCCTCGGGCAACTGGTCGCTCATCAGCAGCCAGCGGAACCGGGCCATGCCGACGCCGTTGTGATGGCACGCCACGTACGGGTCCTGAGGCTCGCGCAGCGCCTGCCTGATGGTGGCGGGCGCGTCCGGGTGGCCCATGAGGGCCTCGGCCGAGGCCTGGAAGGACAGGGCCATCAGCTCGGTGCGGCGGTCGGAGCCGCGCGCGGCCAGTTCCGCCGCGTGCGCGGCCTGCCGGCGGGCCTCGGCGAAGTCGCCCATGACGACCAGGCCGCGCCAGGCCAGCCGGTAGTGGACCAGGGCGAGCAGTCGGGGGTCGTCGCCCGCGTCGGCCAGCACCTGCGGGAAGACGGCGTCGACGTCTCCCAGGGACTGCCCGGCCGCCTCGATCACCACCTCCCAGGCCCGCACCCGCTCGGCGGGCACGGTGGCCCGGGTCAGCACCTCGCGCGCGATGTCCCGGGCGAGGTCCACCTCGCCGGCGGTGATCGCGTCCTCCGCGGCCTGCAACCGGCGCTCGTCCGGGGCCGGTTCGCCGTCGGCCGGGGTGTGCCGGGCGGCGAGCAGCCCGAGCGAGGCCGCCACCGACGGGGCGCCCCGGTCCCGGGCCAGCGCGGCGGCCTCGGCGAGCCGGGCGGCCACCTCCGGGTCGGTGCCGGTAGTGGCCAGGGCGAGGTGCCGGGCCCGCTCGATCGGGTCGGAGGCGGCCGTGGACAGCGCCGCGTGCGCGGCGCGGCGCTCCTGCGCGCTCGCCTCCGCGTACAGCGCGGCGGAGATCAGCGGATGCGCGAACCGTACGGCCGGACCCTCCGGCTCCGTCGCCAGCAGCCCGAGCGCGGCGGCCTGCGCGGTGTCCGCCTCGGCGTTCCCCAGTCCGGCCGCGTGCAGCAGGGTCAGCGTCGGGCGGGCGCCGGCGCTGGCCACGAGGAGGGTGCGGCGGGCCTCGTCCGACAGCAAGTCCAGGCGGCTGAGGACCAGGGCGCGCAGGGAGGTGGGCACCGGCAGCGGCTCGCCGGGGCGCGGCGGGGTGGGGCTCTCGGCGAGCGCGCGGCCCAGCTCCAGGGCGAAGAGGGGGTTGCCGCCGCTGGTGCGGTGGATGTCGCGGACGGTGGAGCGCGGCAGGTCGGTGTAGCCGCGGTGGTCGAGCAGCGCGGAGACCTGGACACGGGAGAGCGGATTGAGCCGTACGGCCAGAGTGTCCGGCGGGGACGCGCGTAGATGGCGGTCGTACTCCTGCCCCTCGGTCCGTACCGCGCACAACAGCTGGACCGGGGTGTCGCCGAGGCGGCGGGCGGCGAAGCCGAGGAGTTCGGCGCTGGCTGAATCCAGCCACTGGAGATCGTCGGCGACGATCAGGACGGGGCCGTGAGCGGCGAGGGCGCGCAGCGCCGACAACACGGCCAGCCGCAGCGCGAGGCCGTCGCTCTGGAGGGTGGACTCGCCGCGTCCGGTGAGCGCCGACTCCAGGGCGGTGCGCTGGGCGGCGGGCAGCTGGTCGGATACCTCGCCGACGACCAGACCGAGGAGGTCGGCCAGGGCCAGGAAGGGGAGATGGGATTCCGACTCGGTCGCCGAGCAGCGCAACACAATCCGTGCCGTATCGGCGTATTCCGCGGCCAATGCCCGCAGGACGGTCGACTTTCCTATTCCGGCGGGGCCGTGGAGCAGCACACTGCCGCCGCGCGCGAGCTGCTCACGCGCCGCCGTCGTCAGCTCGTCCCTGCCGATGACCAGGTCGGGGCGGCTTCCCGCAGGCTCCTGGAACTCCCGTCGCACGGTCACCGCTCCCCTCCGTGTGTCGTGTCCTGGCCAATATTAGGCAATCCTTCTTCGGAATTCGGACGTACGGCGTGGTGAGGGAAATAACAGCGCCCGAGGCATAGGGAAATTCAAAGCGCGCGTGAATGAATGAAAAGTCGTCTGCCCGGGAGGCCGGAGGGTCGCACGGCGCCCCCTCTCCAGGGCTACGGCGCCCCCTCCGCCCGGCGCTACGGCAGCACCCCCGCCCGGCGTGCGGCCGCGACCGCCTCCCCGCGCGTGTGCGCCCCCAACTTCCGCATGGCCGACCTGAGGTACCCCTTGACGGTCTCCGCGCGCAGCCCCAGCCGCTGCGCCGCCACCGCGTTCGTCGCCCCCTCGGCCACACACGCCAGCACGTCCACCTCACGCGGCGCGAGGCTGATTCCCGCCGTAGGCGAGCCCCCCGCAAGCAGCCCGCACGCGGCGAGCAGCTCGGCCCGCAGCGCCGGGTCGGCGATGCGCGGGGCGAGCGCCCGCAGGGCCGCGTGGGCCTCCCGCACCTGCTCCCAGGCGGCATCCGGGTCGGCGTCCCGGCGGACGGGCACCGTCCGCACCGCGCTCAGCAGCGACCCTGCCTCCTCCCGCACCACCAGCGCCTGCTCCACGTCCCGCGCCGCCGCCACGGCCGCCGACAGCGCGCGGTCGCCCAGCGGCTGGGCCGTCCGCAGGGCCCCGTACAGCACACCGCGCACCCGACGCCGTACCACCACCGGAACCGCGAGCACCGAGCGCAGCCCCTCGGCGGCCACCGCGGCGTCGTACTCGTGGCTGATCTGCCGCGAGAGCGAGTAGTCGGTCACGGCGCACGGGCGGGCCAGCGCCACCGCCTTGCCGCCGAGGCCGTTTCCCGAGGTCACCGTGACGGTATTGAGCGCGAGCGTGGTGTTGCCGCTCAGTTCGCTGATACGCATCTGCTGCCGCCCGGCACCCACCAGGCCGCCGAAGGCCATCGGGAGGCCGGTCGCGCGGCGCAGCCGCGCCAGCGCACCCCGTATCTCCGGCACCCCGGCCGCGTCCGCTGTCACCTGTTCGCCCCTTCAATGCGGCCGACTCGTGGCCCACACCCCCGTTCGGGGGTAGTGAGACCTGCATCACGGATTACACGATGACAGAGAGCCGCCCGGCAATGGTCCGGCAACGATCCGGAAGCGAGCCGCAGGGGCGCGCCGGCCAGAAAATCGGAGGACAGATGACGACGGCGACGGAGCAGTTCCGCAGGGCGCGGGACTTTCTGCTGGCCCACCGTGAGGACTACACCACGGCCTACGAGGGCTTCGCCTGGCCGAGTCCCGAGCACTTCAACTGGGCGCTGGACTGGTTCGACGTCATCGCGGACGGCAACGACCGCACGGCCCTGCACATCGTCGAGGAGGACGGCTCGCAGACCCTGCTCTCCTTCGCCGAGCTGGCCGAGCGCTCCAACCGGGTCGCCAACCTGCTGCGCGAGCGGGGGGTCGGCGTCGAGGACCGCATCCTCGTGATGCTCGGCAACCAGGCCGAGCTGTGGGAGACCGCGCTGGCCGCGATGAAGCTGCGCGCCGTCGTCATCCCGGCCACCCCGCTGCTGGGCCCCGCCGACCTGCGCGACCGCGTGGACCGCGGCCGGGTGCGGCACGTGATCGTGCGCGCGGAGGACGCGGCGAAGTTCGACGACGTGCCCGGCGACTACACACGCACCGCCGTCGGCGGAGTCCCCGAGGGCTGGCAGCCGTACGAGGACGCCTACGCCGCCTCCCCGGAGTTCGTGCCCGACGGCCCCACCTTGGCCGACGACCCGCTGATGCTCTACTTCACCTCGGGCACCACCGCCCGGCCCAAGCTCGTCGAGCACACCCACACCTCGTACCCCGTCGGGCACCTGTCGACCATGTACTGGATCGGCCTCAAGCCCGGCGACGTGCACCTCAACATCTCCTCACCCGGCTGGGCCAAGCACGCCTGGTCCAACCTCTTCGCGCCGTGGAACGCGGAGGCGACCGTCTTCATCCACAACTACACACGCTTCGACCCGGCCCGGCTGATGGCCGAGATGGACCGGGCGGGCGTCACCACCTTCTGCGCCCCGCCCACCGTCTGGCGCATGCTCATCCAGGCCGACCTGACTCAGCTGCGCACCCCGCCCCGCGAGGTCGTGGCCGCCGGTGAGCCGCTGAACCCCGAGGTCATCGAGCAGGTCCGGCGCGCCTGGGGTGTGACCATCCGGGACGGCTTCGGGCAGACGGAGACGGCGGTGCAGATCGCCAACAGCCCGGGCCAGCCGCTGAAGACCGGCTCCATGGGCCGCCCCAGCCCCGGCTACCGCATCGAGCTCCTCGACCCGGTCTCCGGCGCGCCCGGCGCCGTCGAGGGCGAGATCGCGCTGGACCTGTCGGCGCGCCCGGTCGGCCTGATGACCGGCTACCACGGCGACGCGGACCGTACGGCGGAGGCGATGGCGGGCGGCTACTACCGCACGGGGGACATCGGCACCCGCGACGCCGACGGGTACGTGGTGTACGTGGGGCGGGCGGACGACGTGTTCAAGGCCTCCGACTACAAGATCAGCCCCTTCGAGCTGGAGAGCGCGCTGCTGGAGCACGAGGCGGTGGCAGAGGCGGCCGTCGTGCCCGCACCGGACGAGCTGCGCCTGGCCGTCCCCAAGGCGTACGTCGTTCTCGCCGCCGGCTGGGAGCCGGGGGCCGACACCGCGAAGGTGCTGTTCGAGCACTCCCGCGAGGCCCTCGCCCCCTACAAGCGCATCCGCCGACTGGAGTTCGCGCCCCTGCCCAAGACCGTCTCCGGCAAGATCCGCCGGATCGAGCTGCGCGAGGCCACGGCCGCGGGCTCGGCGAACGAGTACCGCGAGGAGGACTTCCGATGAGCGAGTTGTCCTACACGCACGGCACGAGCGGGACTTCGCTGCTCGGCGACACGATCGGTGCCAACCTCGACCGCGCGATCGCCGCGTTCCCCGACCGCGAGGCCCTCGTCGACGTGCCGTCCGGGCGGCGCTGGACGTACACCGAGTTCGGGGTGGCGGTCGACGAGGTGGCGCGCGGGCTGCTCGCCAAGGGCGTGGTGAAGGGGGATCGCGTCGGGATCTGGGCGGTCAACTGTCCCGAGTGGGTCCTCGTCCAGTACGCCACCGCCCGCCTCGGCGTGATCATGGTGAACATCAACCCGGCTTATCGCGCCCATGAGTTGGAGTTCGTGCTGAAGCAGGCGGGCATCTCTGTGCTGATCGCCTCGCTCGCGCACAAGTCGAGCGACTACCGGGCGCTGGTGGACCAGGTGCGTGGCAAGTGCCCGGAGTTGAGGGAGACGGTCTACATCGGCGACGCCTCCTGGGACGCCCTGACCGCGGGCGCCGCCTCGGTCCTGCAGGAGCGACTCGGTGAGATCGCGGCGGAGTTGAGCTGCGACGACCCCGTCAACATCCAGTACACCTCGGGGACGACCGGCTTCCCGAAGGGGGCCACGCTCTCCCACCACAACATCCTCAACAACGGCTACTGGGTGGGCGAGTTGATCGCCTACACCGAGCAGGACCGGGTCTGCGTCCCAGTGCCCTTCTACCACTGTTTCGGCATGGTGATGGGCAACTTGGGAGCGACCTCCCACGGCGCCTGCATCGTCATCCCGGCACCGTCCTTCGAGCCCAGGGCCACGCTGGATGCGGTCCAGCAGGAGCGCTGCACCTCGCTGTACGGCGTACCGACCATGTTCATCGCGGAGTTGAACCTCCCCGACTTCGCCGCGTACGACCTCTCCTCCCTGCGCACCGGCATCATGGCGGGCTCGCCGTGTCCGGTGGAGGTGATGAAGCGGGTGGTCGCCGAGATGCACATGGAGGAGGTCTCCATCTGCTACGGCATGACCGAGACGTCCCCCGTGTCCCTCCAGACGCGCCGGGACGACGACCTGGAGCACCGCACGGGCACGGTCGGCCGTGTCCTCCCGCACATCGAGGTGAAGGTCGTCGACCCGGCGACCGGGGTGACCCAACCACGCGGCAGCGCCGGCGAGTTGTGCACCCGCGGCTACAGCGTGATGCTCGGCTACTGGAACGAGCCCGAGAAGACCGCCGAGGCCGTCGACGCGGGGCGCTGGATGCACACGGGTGACCTCGCGACGATGCGGGAGGACGGGTACGTCGAGATCGTCGGTCGCATCAAGGACATGATCATCCGGGGCGGCGAGAACATCTACCCCCGCGAGATCGAGGAGTTCCTCTACGGCCACCCGAAGATCAGGGACGTCCAGGTCGTCGGCGTACCGCACGAGAGATACGGCGAGGAGGTCCTCGCCTGCGTCATCCCACACGACCCGGCCGACCCGCCGACCCTGGAGGAGCTGCGCACCTACTGCGAGGGCCAGTTGGCGCACTACAAGGCACCGAGCAGGCTGCGGATCCTGGACTCCTTCCCGATGACGGTGTCGGGGAAGGTACGGAAGGTGGAGCTGCGGGAGACGTACGCGGACTGAGCGACTGCCTAGGGCCTCCCGTTTGGATCATGCCGGGCTCGCGGGGTCCGGCCTGATCCAAACGAAAGACCCTAGCTCCTTCAGTCCCTGCGCATGCATACCCGCGGCCAGCGGTCGAGGCCGTGCTCGGCCTCCGCGGCACGGATCGCGCGCAGGCCGCGGGTGAGGTCGGCCTCCGGCAGCGTGCGGAAACCGAGGCGGGTGTAGTACGGGGCGTTCCACGGGACGTCCCTGAAGGTGGTCAGCGTCAGCCCGGCCAGCCCCTCGGCCCGGGCCCGGCCTCCGGCGTGGTCGAGGAGTTCGCGGCCCACGCCCCGGCGGGCGGCACGCGGATGCACCGAGACCTGCTCGACATGGAACGCCCCGTCCACCGGCTCCCCGATCAGATACGCCACCGGCCGATCCCCCTCGCCGACGGCCACCCAGGCATGCCCCGCCCCGCGAAAGCGCTCCAACACGGCCACCGCGGGCGGCTCGTCCTCCGCGATCTCCACCATGCCGAGCTCCCGGAAGACCAGGCCGGCGGCCCGCTCGATGTCCTGCAGAGCGGGGAGTTCACTGGGGGCCGCGGGGCGGATGCGCATAGGTCGAGTATCGGGTCGGGGTGGGGTGGGTGTCGTCCGGCTTTCAGGCGCGGCCCGGCCGGCGTCGTCGTGCGCTCCGGCGTGGGGCGCTCCCTGACATGGGCATGGGGCGGAGGTCGGGCTGCCGCGTCCTCTCTTGCGGTGCCCGCCCCTCGCGCGGTCGGCGGGTGCGGCTCGGGCTTTTGTGCTCTCGCGCGCGCAGGTGCGTTCCGCATGCGGTGTTGGGTGGGGCTCGGGCTTCTGTGTCCTGTCGCGCAGGGTGCGTGCCTGGTGCGCGGTCGGCGGGTGCGGTTTGGGCCTGCCTGCCTCTCGCGCGGTGCCTGCCTCTCGCGCGGGCGCCGGGTGTCCCCCGGGCCTCCGTCTGATCCCGCTGAGCGCCCCTCACGCCCCCGTCGCGTCCAGCCGTCCCGCAGGGGCGTTCACCGGCTGCGGAACGCCCGTGAGGTCGAGGAGGAACAGGGGGATGTCCAGGCCGTCGGCGCGGGTCCGGGCGGCGGCGGTGTAGCCCGCGAGGGAAAAGTAGACACAGGCGGCGGACTCCGTCATGGCGGTGAGCCACAGGCACTCCACGTCGCGCAGGGAGGCGGGGCGGATGGCCGGGTCGACCTGGGCGAGCAGGCCGCGGGCGGCGAGCCCGATGCCGGACGGGGGGCGCTGGTCGGCCCGGCGTATGTTCTGGTACCCGAGGCTCCGGAGGTACAGCGCGGCGGCGGTGACGGCGTCACGGGCGGTACGGATCGTGACCGGCTGGAGGGCCCGGGGCACACGGACCGGTTCGGCGGTGGTCGGGGGCCCGGCGTCGGTAGTGGTCGGGGGCCGGGTGTCGGCCGTGGCGTCCGGCGGGCCGGTATCGGTAGTGGTCGGCGGTGGGACGTCGGCCGTGGTGCCGGAAGGCCGGGCATCGGCCGTGGAGCCGGGCGGCCCGGCCTCGGTCGTGGCGCCGGGGGCCGTCACCGGAACCCGCAGTATCGTCCCGCACGGGCACCCGAGTTCCGGCCGCGGCCACTCGTCGCGGCGGCCGCAGGACGCGCAGCGCACGGTGATCCACTGCTCGTCCCACACCTGGTGGGTGACCGCCGTAGCCGTCCCCGAGGTATCGAGCGGCGGATGGACGGGCGCACCGCACACGCACGGGTACGACGGAGCGGCGTAGAGGTGCTCGCGCCGGCAGGCCGGGCAGCGCATGGACACGCTCTCGGACATGACCCCATCGTCGCCCACGACACCCCCGCCTGTCCGTCCCTTGGCCTCCTTCGGCCGGCCCCCCGGCCTCCTTCGGCCGGATCCGGCAGGCGCAGCGCGTCTTCGACATCGACTTCCAGGCGAAGCTGGAGTTCGAGAACGTCAACGCGCCCGAACTCGGCGTCTGCGGCGTCGACCACGTCAGGTCGCCGAGGGCCCCTGCTGCAAGGCGATCCGGGTGACGGACCCGAACGCGCTCGGCGCGGCCTCCGAACAGGCCAAGAAGCTCGCCGCCGGGTACCGGGTCCCGGTCGTCGGGCGAGGCGATCCTGGAGCGCGTCACCAGTATCGCGATGTCGACGACCAACGACATCGGCACGTGGTCGAGTTCGAGGAACTCGCGACCGAGCCCGGCCATGTGCCGACCTCGATCAGGACGCTGAAGGCCTGAAACGCCTGGGTCGGCCCGCCCACCAGGAGAGGCCGACCTCTTGGGCGCGCTCAGTCCGAGCCGCCGCCCCCGCCGCCACAGGAGTAGTACGAGGAGTAGGACTCCCCGCCGCCCGTTCCGCCGCCCCTGGGGCGGCCGTGGAATCCCTTGTCCGCGACCTCGGCGCGGGCGAGAAGTCCCGTCCGCAGGGCGAAGCGTGGGAAGAGCGCGTGCAGGGCCGCCTCGCCGTGCAGTGCTACGGCGAGCAGTTTGTCGTGGTCCGTCAGGCCGCGCCTGCTCGGGGGCAGGGGGTGTCGCCGCTGAAGGTCGCGCACATGGCGGCGGGCGGCGCGGGTCGGGCCGAGCAGCGGGTAGCGCAGCAGACCGGCCTCCGCCAGGGGGACGCGCATCAGGGCCACCGCCAGCTGGATGTCCGACCGCTTCGCCAACTTCCGCGGCGCGCGGGGCTCGTCGAGGGAGGCGCGTACCGCGCTCTCCAGCGGCGGAAGGGGAGGTGGGGAGTGCGCAGGAACCGCGTCCGCGACGACCGGCTCCGTCGTCCGTGTCGTCTGCGTCGTCCCCGGTCGGCCGGGCTCCACCTCGCCCCGCAGGTACAGGCCCACCACGGCGACCGTGACGGCGGCGCGGGGACCGCCCCGCAGCAGCGCGATCTCGTGCGGTTCCAAGGGGACCGTCACCGCGCCGCCCATCACATCACCCCCGTGCGGGGCCCGCCGCCCCCGTGCCGACGGGCCCCGTGTGACGACAATGTGCCCGACCGCGGGGGTGGTTGAAGCCTTTCGGCGCCGGTTCAGAGGTTGATTTGAGGGTTCCGTAGCCGCCCTACGACCGGTGCCGTACGCGGACTCAGTCCTCGTGGTGCTCCGACAGTCCCGGCCAGTCGTCCGGTCCGCCGCCCTGCCATTCGATCAGGTCGCTCTCCTCGACCTCGATCCGGTCCAGGTCGGCCAGCCGAAGGATCTCCACGACGTCGTCCAGATGTGTGGCGATGCCGAGGGTCTCGTCGCCCAGGGTCACGCGGCGGGAGCCGTCGAGGGCCGGGACATGCACCACGATGTGCGGGTACTGCGTCGGATTTCCCATGCCCCCAGGCTGCTGCGCGGGACGCGGATCCGCACGCCGGAAGGACCGTGGCGGTGCGACGGAACCGGCGGCCCGCTTCCCCTCAGGTCGAGAAGCGGGCCCCGGACCTTCACCACCGCACTGGCTCGCAGGCCGCCACGGTCCCGCTCGGTCCTCCGGGGCATCGTCGGCCACGTCGATGTCGGCGCGGAACCGCTCCGACTCCGGAAGGCTCCCGCCGCGGGTCGGAGCTTGTCACGCGGGGGCGGCGCAAGGCGGCACCGCGCGTTAGGTTGGGCGCGTGCGATTGAGAGTGGAGTTCACGACCGAACCCTTCGACCTCGACGAGGCGCCGGCGCACGCGCTGGTGGCGCGCGAAGTGGTCGAGGCGGCGGATCTGGACGCCGTGGACGTGGGTCCGTTCGGCAACACCGCGGAAGGGCGGGCCGGCGCGGTCCTCACCGCCGTGGACGCCCTGCTGCGCAAGACCCTGGAAGCCGGCGCCACCCGGATCTCGTTGCAGGTCAACGTCCTCGGGGAGGGCGAGTGACCGGCTCCGGGGACGAGCCGTTCATCACGGCCGTGAAACCGCTGGTCGACGCCATGGGCGGCGAGATGCTCCCGCCCGACGAGGCAGGCCCCGACGACGTCGTGCTCTCCTGGGAGGGCGCCGACGTCGTCGCCGTACGCCTGCCGCAGCTCGCCGACTCCCTCGATCACATCCTGGCCGCGATGGAGCGCAAGAAGGGCAAGCCCCTCGCCGACCTGGACCGCAAGGCCAAGCAGGAGGTCGTACGGATACTCGAGGCGCGCGGCGCCTTCTCCGTACGGCACGGCGTGGAGACCGTGGCGAGCGCGCTCGGGGTGAGCCGCTTCACGGTCTACAACTACCTCAACCGCGAGAAGGGCTGAGCGGCGGAAAGCCTGTAGGCCTGTAACCCGGCCCGGAATTTTCAACAAAGTGTTGACGTCGGGTTGTGGGGAGGCGTTAGCTGGCCCCGTGACTTCGACCTCCATGCCCATGGGCCTGGCCCGGTTCAATGAACTCGAGGAGTCAGCGGCCCTCGCCGCCCTCCACGAGGTGTGCGCCTCCACGGCGTGGGCGGAGCGGCTGCTCGCGTCCCGCCCCTACGCCACCGCCGACGCCCTCTTCGCCGCGAGCGACGCCGCCATGGCCGAGCTGACCACCGCGGACCTTGAGGAGGCGATGGCGGGGCACCCGCCGATCGGCCGCCCCAAGCAGGGCGACCCGACCTCGGCGCGCGAGCAGCGCGGCATGGCCGGCGCCTCGGAGGAGCTCAAAACGGAGATGCTGGAACTGAACCTGGCCTACCAGGACCGCTTCGGCCACGTCTTCCTCATCTGCGCCACCGGCCTGACCGGCGAGCAGATGCGCGACGCGGTCAAGGAGCGGATCGGGAACCAGCCGGAGCAGGAGCGGGAGATCGTCCGCACCGAGCTGGGCAAGATCAACAGGATCCGGCTCGCCCGCCTCGTCGAAGAGAACTGAGAGCAGCATGAGCACCAGCACCACCGCCTCCGTGTCCACCCACATCCTGGACACCAGCGTCGGCCGCCCCGCCCGGGGCGTCGCCGTCCACCTCTCCGCCCGCGGCGGCAGAGACGCGGACTGGCGGGCGCTCGGCGGCTCCGCGACCGACGCGGACGGACGGTGCAAGGACCTCCCGGTGCTGCCGGAGGGGACCACCCACGTACGGCTCGACTTCGCGGTGGAGCCGTACTTCGAGACATCCGCGAAGAAGCAAGCCGATGCGCAGCAGGACGCCCCCGCGAATCGGGACAGCGGTGCCGGCGCGTTCTTCCCGGAGGTGGCGATCACGTTCGCCGTCGTACCGGGCGAGCACTACCACGTACCGCTGCTGCTCAACCCGTTCGGCTACTCCGTATACCGAGGGAGCTAGCTACATGCCCATCCTGGGACCGAACCAGTACGGCAAGGCCGAGAACCGAGTCGTCAAGATCACGCGGGACGGCGCCACCCACCACATCAAGGACCTGAACGTCTCCGTGTCGCTCTCCGGCGACATGGACGAGGTCCACTACTCCGGCTCCAATGCCAACGTCCTGCCGACCGACACCACCAAGAACACGGTGTACGCGTTCGCCAAGGAGCACGGCATCGAGTCCGCCGAGCAGTTCGGCATCCACCTCGCCCGCCACTTCGTGACGAGTCAGGAGCCGATCCACCGGGCCCGGATCCGCATCGAGGAGTACGCCTGGGAGCGCATCGAGCACTCCGGCGAGGGCGCCCACTCCTTCGTCCGCAAGGGGCAGGAGACCCGGCTCGCGCAGATCACGTACGACGGCTCGTCGTGGGAGGTCGTCTCGGGCCTGAAGGACCTGGTGGTCATGAACTCCACCGACTCCGAGTTCTGGGGCTACGTCAAGGACAAGTACACGACGCTCCCCGAGGCCCACGACCGCATCCTGGCCACGCAGGTCTCCGCCCGATGGCGCTTCAACTGGGCCGACGACGCGACTGGGACGCCCGACTGGGACGAGTCCTACGGGCAGACGAGGCAGCACATGCTCCAGGCCTTCGCCGAGACGTACTCGTTGTCACTCCAGCAGACCCTGTACCAGATGGGCGCGCGGATCATCGACAACCGCCGCGAGATCGACGAGGTCCGCTTCTCCCTCCCGAACAAGCACCACTTCCTGGTGGACCTGCAGCCGTTCGGGCTCAAGAACGACACCGCCGACGGAGCTGTGTACCTCGCCGCCGACCGCCCCTACGGCCTGATCGAGGCCACCGTCCTGCGGGACGGGTGCGAGGCGAAGATCCCCGCGGACCTCACCAACCTCTGAAGGACGAACCATGGCAACAGCCCAGCGCATCGTCATCGAGAACGCGGCGATCGCGACCGTCGACGCGAACGACACCGAGCACGCCTGCGGGTACGTCGTCCTCGCGGGCAACCGCATCGAGTCGCTCGGCGCGGGCCAGGCCCCCGAGGGCCTGGAGAACGTCGTACGCCGCATCGACGCCACCGGCCACCTCGTCACCCCCGGCCTGGTCAACACCCACCACCACTTCTACCAGTGGATCACCCGGGGACTGGCCACCGACCACAACCTGTTCAACTGGCTCGTCGCGCTGTACCCGACCTGGGCGCGCATCGACGAGCCGATGGTCCGCGCGGCCGCCCAGGGCTCGCTCGCGATGATGGCCCGCGGCGGTGTCACCACCGCCATGGACCACCATTACGTGTTCCCCAAGGGCTCCGGCGACCTGTCCGGCGCCATCATCGGCGCCGCCCGCGACATGGGCGTCCGCTTCACCCTCGCCCGCGGCTCCATGGACCGCAGCGAGAAGGACGGCGGTCTGCCGCCGGACTTCGCCGTCGAGACCCTCGAGGGTGCCCTCGCCGCGACGGAGCGGACCGTCAAGGAGCACCACGACTCCTCCTTCGACGCGATGACCCAGGTGGCCGTCGCCCCCTGCTCGCCCTTCTCCGTCTCCACCGAACTACTCCAGCAGGGCGCCGAGTTGGCCCGCCGACTCGGCGTACGGCTGCACACCCACGGCTCGGAGACCGTCGAGGAGGAGAAGTTCTGCCACGAGCTGTTCGGCATGGGCCCGACCGACTACTTCGAGTCCACCGGCTGGCTCGGCGAGGACGTGTGGATGGCGCACTGCGTCCACATGAACGACTCCGACATCGACGCCTTCGCGCGTACGAAGACGGGGGTCGCCCACTGTCCCTCGTCCAACGCCCGCCTGGCCGCAGGCATCGCCCGCGTCCCCGACATGCTCGCGGCCGGCGTCCCGGTCGGCCTCGGCGTCGACGGTACGGCGTCCAACGAGTCCGGCGAACTGCACACCGAGCTGCGCAACGCGCTGCTCATCAACCGCCTCGGGGCACGCCGGGAAGCGGCCCTGAACGCCCGTCAGGCACTGCGACTGGGCACCTATGGCGGCGCTCAAGTGCTGGGCCGCGCAAGGGAGATCGGCTCATTGGAGCCGGGCAAGCTGGCCGACCTGGTGCTGTGGAGGCTCGACACCCTCGCCCACGCCTCCATCGCCGACCCCGTCACCGCGCTGGTCTTCGGCGCGGCGGCACCCGTCACGGCGTCCTTCGTGAACGGCCGTCAGATCGTGGCCCACGGCCGGCTCCTCACGGCCGACGAGGACGCGATCGCGCACGCCACACGCGAGGAGGCCCAGCGCCTGGCACGAATCGCCGCGCAGGGCTGATCAGTTGAAGAACTACGGCCGGGTGGGAGGCTTCTGGCCGGATGCCGTGGACCCGAGCGGGGGTCCGCGGCGGCAGCCTCCGGGGCACGCGCTCAGCGCGCCCCGGACGGTCCATCCGGGCCTGCACCTCCCCGCCTGACCCCTGGCGTTGAGTGGCGCCGAACCCGCACGGTTCCCCCTCGTGATCACCGACCGCGCCCGTCCGCTTAGGCTGCTGCCGTTGGTCGACCGTTCGGTTGGCCAAGGGGGCAGGGGACCAAGGGGGAAGCAGGTCGATGAGCAGCGCGACTGAGGTGTTCCAGCCACTCCAGGCGGACGATCCGCCGCTGGTGGCCGGCTACCGCCTCGCCGCCCGGCTCGGCGCGGGTGGCATGGGCCGGGTCTACCTGTCGCACACGCAGGGCGGACGGCCGGTGGCGATCAAGGTGGTACGGCCGGAGCTGGCCGACGCCCCGGACTTCCGGCGGCGCTTCCACCGGGAGGTGGAGGCGGCGCGGCGGGTCCGGGGCGCGTACACCGCCGAGCTGATCGACGCCGACGCGGACGGCACACCACCCTGGCTGGCCACCCTGTACGTGCCCGGTCCCTCCCTGGCGGAGGCCGTCGCCCGGAGCGGACCGCTGCCCGTGACCGCGGTGCTGTGGCTGATCGCGGGCGTGGCCGAGGCGCTGCAGGCCATCCACGGCGCGGGCATCGTCCACCGGGACCTCAAACCGTCGAACGTGTTGCTCGCCGCCGACGGGCCACGCGTGATCGACTTCGGCATCTCGCTGGCCGCCGACGCCACCTCGCACACCGCCACGGGCTCCACCATCGGCACGCCCCAGTTCATGGCACCCGAGCAGGCGTCCGCGGGTGAGGTCACGGCGGCGACCGACGTCTTCGCCCTGGGGCAGACGGCGGCGTTCGCGGCACTGGGCGAGCCGCTGTACGGCCACGGTCCCGCGGTCAGCGTGCTGTACCGGATCGTGCACGAGGAACCCGACCTGTCTGTGCTGCCCGAGCAACTCCGTCCGCTGGTCGCCCGCTGCCTGGCCGCCGCCCCGGAGGATCGGGCCACCCTGGCGGAGATCGTCGAATGGTGCCGGCAACGGCTGGGCCCGGACGCCGACGCGGGCGCGGGACCGGCCGTCTGGCGGGAGTTCATGGGGCCCCAAGTGACCGTTCCGGCTCCGGCCCCCGACCCCACCCCGGTGCACACACTGCCGTGGGTCCCGCGACCGACGCCGCCGGCTCCGCGGGAGCGGCCGGCCCGAAGACGGCGTACCGCGCTGATCACCACCGCGGCTGTCACGGCGGGGACGCTGCTGCTGACGGGCTTGGTGTGGACCGTCGGGGACGGGGTGGACAAGTTCGGCGACTGGTTCGCGAGCGCACCGTCGACGCCCGGCCCGGGGGAGTCCGCACGGTCGTCGGCATCTCCGTCGTCATCGGCCTACGACGTCCCGTCACCGGCATCGCAGGCCGGTGACGGTGACGGGACACCAAAAGCGCCACAGCCGTCCTCGGCCGCGTCCCAGGCGCCGCAAGCCGCCGTGTATCCCGTTCAGTGGCTGGACGCGAAGACCTCGCTGAGTTTCAGGGAGCCGGTCCGTCACGAGGACGGCAAGGGGGACATCCGCTTCGACTGCGAGGAGGCCGGCTGCCGGTTGAAGAGCGACACCAGTGTGTTCGTCCCGCTGTTCACTGATACCAGCGCCTCCCTCGACGAATGCCGTCTCCTCCTCGCCCACGCCAAGAGCCCCAGCCTCCCCTTGGCCGCGACGGCTGCCGGCAGCCGGATCTGCGTCAAGCACTCCTCGGGGGACATCGCGCTGCTCGTGGTCCAGACGAAGTCGACCGCGCTGACGGACATCGCCTTCCTGCAGGTGGACATGACGGTCTGGCGGGCGGTCTAGGGCGTGTTGCGAACGTCCCGTCGTCCGCCCGCAGGGCAGGCGGGACTCTCGCAACACGCCCCAGGAGCACCGTCGTCGTACGTCAACGGCGGGCGAAGGCCTGGCAGGGGCGCGCCTCGGGAAGTCGGCCGGTGAAGAAGGAGCGGGGCGGTACGCCCATCAGGGTGCGGAAGTCCGACGTCATGTGCGACTGGTCGTAGTAGCCGGTGGTGGCGGCGAGTTCGGCCCACGGGGCGGTCGCCGCGTGGGTCAGGACGTGCCGTACGCGGTCGATGCGGGCGTAGTGCTTGGGGGAGAGGCCGACGCCCTCGGAGAAGAGGTTGCGCAGCTGCCGCTCGCTGACCGCGAGGTCACGTGCCACGTCACTCACCTGGGCCGGGGCACGTCCGGCCCGGGTCGACAGGGCGTCCATGGCGGCGCTCAGCAGCAGGGTGCGCGAGCGGTCGACGGCCGGGGTCAGCCGCTCGGGCAGCACCCGCGCCAGGTGCGCCGCTATTTCCTCCGACGCCAAGTCGGCCAGTTCTCGGGCAAGTTGAACTGCCGTGGTGGTCGGCAGCGTGGCCAGGGGCAGCACCTGTCCGACGAGGTCGACGGCCGGGGTGCCGAGCAGTGGGCGGACCGTTCCCGGGCTGAGGCGCAGTTGCACGCAGGACCGCACACGCCGTTCCGTGTCCGCGTGGTACGAGGCGCGGGCGCGCGGACCGACGACCAGCGTCTCGCGGTGGCCGTCCTCCTCGATCCGTACGACCAACTTCGTCGCGGAGTCCGGCACATGGGTGAAGGACTCCGGCAACTCGCCTCGGACGGACGCCGATTCGATCTCGGCGATCCAGGGACGCAGCGCGTCGGGGACGGTCAGGGTGCGCTCGGCAAGGGCGTTGGTCACCTTCTCACCGTAAGCGCGTGGCCCGCCCGCGCGGGCGTCGCGACCGTGCCGGAATTTCCTAGAGCCGGGGGGCGGCGGCCCGCCACCGTGGGGGCATGATCCTGGTGACGGGTGCCACGGGCACCATCGGAAGTGACGTCGTACGACAGCTCGCGGCGCGCGGTGAGAAGGTGCGCGCGCTGACCCGCGACCCGGCGCGGGCGCAGGTGCCACCCGGGGTGGAGGTGGTGCGCGGGGACTATCTCGACCACGGCTCGCTGGAAGCGGCGATGACGGGGGTGACCGCCGCTTTCCTGGTCGGGGTGCCGGGCCCGGACACGCGGCACGACCAGGACCTGGTGGCTGCGGCCGGGGTGGCGGGTGTGGGCCGGCTGGTGAAGCTCTCCGCGATCGCGACGGGCGATCCCCGGGTCGGCCCGTCCGGCACCTGGCACATCGCCGGGGAGCGGGCTCTCCGGGAGAGCGGGGCCGAGTGGACGGTCCTGCGCCCCTCCTCCTTCGCCTCCAACACGCTGAGCTGGGCGCGACCGATCGGGGCGGGCGAGCCGGTGCCGAACATGACCGGGGACGGGCTGCAGGGGGTGATCGACCCACGGGACGTGTCCGAGGTGGCGGTGCGGGCCCTCGTCGAGGACCGGCATGCCGGGCGGACGTACACGCTGACCGGTCCGGAGACGATCAGCGTTCCCGGCCAGGCCGCCGTCCTCGCCGCGGTCCTGGGCCGCCCGGTCACGACCAACGACCTCGCGCCGCAGGAGACCCGCGCGTTCCTGCGCACCTGGGGCCTCGGCGATGCACAGGCGGAGGGCGTCCTGGCCGGCACCGTCTTCGTCCGCGAGGGCGGCAACGCCGTGGTCACCGAGGACGTGGCGGAGGTGCTTGGCCGTCCGGCGCGAACGTACCGGGAGTGGGCCGAGGACCACAGGGGGGCGTTCGCGCAGGAGTGAGGCCGGGGCGGTGGCCGGTGCCGTCTGTTCCCGAGCACTGCTGCCGGCGGCGGCGGCGGTGGTGGTGGTCGGTCAGTCGGCGGACTGTGCCGGTCGTGTTCTGAGCACCGCCGCGGCCAGCATCAGTGCCGCCACCGCGATGCCCGTCGCCACCCGGAACGCCAGCTGGTAACCCTCCGCCGTGGCCGGGAGCAGCTGCCCGCCCGCGCCGAGCAGGTGGTCCGTGTGGCTCGCCGCGAGGGTGGAGAGCCCGGCCAGGCCCAGGGAACCGCCCACCACCTGCGTGGTGTTGAACAGTCCGGAGGCCAGACCGGCGTCCTCCGCGCGGGCCCCGGTCATGGCCAGCCCGGTCAGCGCGGGCATCGCCGCGGCGAACCCGGCGGAGAGCAGCAGCAGCGGAGGCAGGACGTCGGCCGCGTACGCACCGTGCACGGGCGCCCGGCTCAGCAGTGCCGTCCCGGCGACGATGAGGACGAGCCCGGCGAGCAGCACACGGTACGCGCCGAACCGGCCGATCGTCCGCGCCGACAGGCCCAGCATCAGCACGCCGATCGCGACCGGCGCGGGCAGGAACGCCGTGCCGGTGGTCAACTCGTCGTAGCCGAGCACGCGTTGCAGATACAGCGCGCCGATGAACTGGAAGCCGTACATCGTCCCCACCATCAGGACCTGCACCGCGTTCGCGCCGCTCAGCAGCCGGGAGCCGAACAGCCGCAGCCGCAGCAACGGGCGTGCGGCCCGGGCCTGGTGGAGGGTGAAGGCCACGAACAGGGCGAGGGCGAGAGCGGTCAGAAGCAGGGTGGCGGTGAGGCCGCGGTCGCCGGCGCCGACGATGACGTACACGGTGAGCATCAGCGCGCCGGTGACCAGCGCCGCGCCGGGATAGTCGGCGCCTTCGCGCAGCCCGGTGCCCCGCTCCGCCGGGAGCACGCGCAGTGCGGCGAGCCAGGCGGCCACCCCGATCGGCAGGTTGATCAGGAAGATCCAGTGCCAGCCGACCGCCTGCGTCAGCGCCCCGCCGAGGAAGGTGCCGAGGGCCCCGCCTGCAGCGCCGACCGCGCTGAACACCGCGATGGCGCGGGCCTGTTCGCGTGGTTCGGGGAAGAGAGAGACCAGCATGCCGAGCACCACGGCCGTCGTCATCGCCCCGCCGATTCCCTGCAGGGCGCGGGCCGCGATCAGCGTGCCCTGACCGGTCGCGACCCCGCACAGCACGGAGGCAGCGGTGAACACGGCGAGGCCCGCGGTGAACATCCGCTTGCGGCCGATCAGGTCGCCGAGCCGGCCCACCAGCAACAGCAGTCCGCCGAAGGGGATGAGGTAGGCGTTGACGACCCAGGCGAGCCCGGGCCCGCTGAAATCGAGGTCGCTCTGGATGGCGGGCATCGCCACGGTGACGATGTTGCCGTCCAGGATCGTCATCAGGGCTCCCGCGCACAGGACGACGAGGGACGCCCAACGGGAGTACGTTCGTGGCGTCGTGCGGTTCGTACGGGACGTTGGCGTCCGGGACTCGGTCAGGGCGGTCATGGCGGTGTGGCCTCCGTGATCTCCATGGGTTCCGGGTCGTGCCCTTGGTGCACGACTTGTAACGGGGATCATCGTGGGTGACCATGGAGTCCGGCGTAAGGAGGCAGTCCGATGTCCCAGAGGAACACCGGTGTTACCGCGCAGGTCGTGAACGCGCACGCGTGCCCGGTCCGCGAAGTTCTTGACAGGGTCTCCGGCAAGTGGAGCGTGCAGATCCTGGTCGCCGCCGCGCACGGACCCATCCGGTTCACGGAGTTGGAGCGCAGCATCGAGGGCATCAGCCGCCGCATGCTCACTCTCACCCTGCGCAACCTGGAGCGCGACGGGCTCGTGACCCGCACCGTGCACCGGACGGTGCCACCGCGGGTCGAGTACGAACTGACCGAGGTGGCACGTGAGTTGCACGAGACGCTGCAACGACTCACCGACTGGGCGGAACGCAACCGCGTCTACATCGCCGAGTCGCGTGCCGCCTATGACACCGAGCACCGGCCGGAACTGGTCGACGCGTAGGAGCCCCTGACGGCCCCTGGAACGGCTCGTGAGGCTCTAGTGCCCCGGCAGGCAACGTTCGCCCCGTCGCGACGCCCGGCACGCACTCTCGCCGCACCGGCCGGAAGCCCAAGTACATCCAGTACGAGGGCTTTCGGCCGGCACGCCGAGAGCACGCACCGGACGCCGCTCCTTGACGGGCAAACGTTGCCTGCCGGGGCACTAGAGACCAAACAGGCCGGGATCCGCCGCGAGTTCCTTGAAGTACTCCCGTGGATCCGCCACCAGCCTGCGCTGTTCCAGATCCAGCAGTCCGCCGACGGCCGTGACCTCGGCCGCCACCGTGCCGTCCGTCTTGCGGATCGCCTGCCGCATACGGAACGTCTTGCCCTCACCCCAGTCGAAGGCGCAGGTCACCTCGACCTCGTCGCCCGCGAGCAGTTCCCGGTGGTAGCGGATGGTGGTCTCCAGGGCCACCGGGCCGACGCCCTTGCCTATGAGCCCGGACTGGCTGATTCCCGCCGCTTGCAGCAGCGCCCAGCGGGCGTGCTCGGCGTAGTTGAGGTACACGGCCTGGTTGAGATGCCCCTGGACGTCGGTCTCGTAGCCGCGAACGGTCACGGGGACGGAGAACGGCTCGGTCATGACTTCCCCTTTCGATGGATCTTGGCATGCTCATCTCGCCCGGCGCGGCGACGCCAGTAGATATCGAGCCCTCGTACGCGGCTCCGTGTGCGCGCCGACCTGCCAGCCCGCCGCCTCCAGGGTGGCCTCGCACGCGCGCAGCGCCTCCGGATCGGGCTCGCGCACGGCCACGGCCTCCGGCTGAGGGGTGGCGCGCACCCGGTAGCCCTCGCCGTCCGGCCCGGCGGGGTGGTGTCCGGCGGCCTCCAGGGCGAGCGCGGCGGCCTGCACCAGATGCGTACGCTCCCAGCCGCACGGCCGGTCGGTGGCGCCGTCCTGGTTGGTCATCCGGCGTAGCTCCAGCAGGCCCTGCCAGGCGCTGTGCACCTCGCGGACGCGGGCGGGAGAGCTGGCCGGCGGATCCTCCTCGCCGCCGACGCGCGCGGTGAAGACGCCGGTCGCCGGGGCCGGCTCGGCGGGGGAGGGCGCGGGCGCGTCCGGGACCGCCTCGCGGATCCGGTGCCCGGCCGGGGTCAGGAAGTGGTCGTGGGGCGGACGCGGATGCCGGAAGGCGAGCCCGTGCTTCACCAGAGCCGCCAGCTGAGCCTCCGTCCCCCGCAGGCGGCCGGTGACGGGGTCGGCGGCGTCGATGACACGCCGTTGCGCGGCGGTGGGCGGTCGCGTCACGGCGTGCTCCTTTCCGGCGAAGAGCCCTCGGCCGACCTGGGAGAATCCAACCCGCTCACCCACGCCGAAGACCTGGATCACCCACGCCGAAGACTTGGATCATCCACTTCGAAGACTACGACCCGGGTCTGACATTCCACCCGGCGATCACCGGCCGCCCGTGCTCCGTGCCCAGCCGGCTCATCGTCCCCGTCGACAGTTGGAACAGCGCCCCGTGCGAGGCCGAAAGCCCCAGCCGCCGGGCCGTGAGGACGCGCAGGAAGTGTCCGTGCGCCACGAGGACGACGGCGCCCTCGGTGTTGGCGAGAGCAGCGTCCGCCAGGGCCAGCACACGGTCGGCGCGCTCCCCGACCTGGTCCGGGGTCTCCCCGGGGTGGTCCGGCGGCCCGGGCGCAACGCCGTCCGTGAACAGGAACCAGCCCGGCCGGGCCCGCTGGATCTCGGTGGTCGTGACCCCCTCGTACCCGCCGTAGTCCCACTCCCGCAGGTCGGCGTCGACCCGTACCTCATGCAGTCCGACCAGCTCGGCCGTCTCCCGCGCCCGCTGCGAGGGGCTGACGAACGCGGCGCCGATCCGGTGCGAGCGGATCAGCGGAACCAGCCGCCGCGCCTCGTCCCTCCCGTGCTCGGTCAGCGGGACGTCCGTCCACCCGGTGTGCCGCCCGGATCGCGACCACTCGGTCTCACCGTGGCGGACAAGAAACAGGTCACCCACGCGCGCCCTTCCTGTCGTACCTCTCTCGCACCGTGTCACAGGACACCCGGCCCACGCAGGCCGTACTGGACCGGACGGCGGTTCTCCGCAGCGCCCCCCCGCGACGGCATCGTCGCCGATGGCGGGAGGGGACTTCTCCCGGCCAGGCGGGGTCAACGGGGGTGTGTCGTCCGATGCGGGGGCAACCACGTGTCGGGCGACCCGGACCGCGGTCTCACCCGGTCGGCTTGAGGGCGTGGCCGCAGATGGTGCAGACCAAGCCCAGGACCAGGAGGGTCCAGGAGAGGGTGAGCAGGCTCGCGACCTGGAGCAGGAGGCCCAGCCCCCACAGTCGTGGGTTGCGCACGATGCGGCGCAGCGGTCGGCCGGGCACACGGTTGCGGGTGAAGGCATAGATGCCCAGCGAGCCCCCGCACACCGAGATGATGGCGACCAGGCCCAAGCTGAACAAAATCAGTGAACCGTATGTCATGACACCCCCCCGCCCTGTTGTCCTGCACGGGACAATACGCCTGCCCAGGAGCGTCTTGTCCGTCAGGAGATCATCCAGCACTCTTGCGGGGCGTGCGCCGTGGACCCGCTACTGCCGATACCCGCTCAGGAACCGCCCGATCCTGCTGATCGCCGCGTCCAGGTCGTCCGCGTAGGGCAGCGTGAGGATGCGGAAGTGGTCCGGGGTCGGCCAGTTGAAACCGGTGCCCTGGACCACCTGGATCTTCTCGCGGAGCAGGAGGTCCAGGACGAACTTCTCGTCGTCGTGGATCCGGTGCACCTTGGGGTCGATACGAGGGAACGCGTACAGCGCGCCCTTCGGCTTCACGCACGACACGCCGGGGATCTCGTTGAGCTTCTCCCAGACCACGTTGCGCTGTTCGTGCAACCTGCCGCCCGGGGCGGTGAGCTCGTGGATGGACTGGCGGCCGCCGAGCGCGGCCTGGATGGCGTACTGCGCGGGTGCGTTGGCGCACAGGCGCATGGAGGCCAGCATGGTCAGGCCCTCCAGATAGTCCCGCGCGTGCTGCTTCGGGCCGGTCACCACGAGCCAGCCGGAGCGGAAGCCCGCCACCCGGTACGTCTTGGACAGACCGCAGAACGTCAGCACGACCAGGTCGGGGGCGAGCGCGGCGGCCGTGTGGTGCACGGCGTCGTCGTAGAGGATCTGGTCGTAGATCTCGTCGGCGAGGACCATCAGGCCGTGCCGGCGGGCGAGGTCGAGGATGCCCTCGATGATCTCCTTCGGGTACACCGCGCCGGTGGGGTTGTTGGGGTTGATGATGACCACGGCCTTCGTACGGTCCGTGATCTTCGAGGCCATGTCGTCCAGGTCCGGGTACCAGTCGGCCTGCTCGTCGCACAGGTAGTGGACCGCCTTGCCGCCGGCCAGTGTGGTGACCGCCGTCCACAGCGGGAAGTCCGGGGCCGGGATGAGGATTTCGTCGCCGTCCTCCACCAATGCCTGTACGGCCATCGAGACCAGTTCGGAGACGCCGTTGCCCAGGAACACGTCGTCGACGCCGACCTCCAGGCCGCGTTCCTGATAGCGCTGGGCCACGGCCCGGCGGGCGGACAGGATGCCGCGCGAGTCGGTGTAGCCGTGCGCCTGAGGGAGCATCCGGATCATGTCCTGGAGGATCTCCTCCGGCGCCTCGAAGCCGAACAGCGCGGGGTTGCCGGTGTTCAGGCGCAGCACGCTGTGGCCCGCCGCCTCCAGCGCGTTGGCGTGCTCGATCACGGGGCCGCGGATCTCGTAGCAGACCTCGCTGAGCTTGTTCGACTGCCGGAACTCCATGCGCGCTCGCCCCTCCGGTTCGGTGTGTTGCTTGGTTTTACCAAGTTCCAGCTTGGAAAGTCCAACGACTTGTCTAGACTGCGTGCCATGTCACCTCGCCGAAGCTACGACCAGTACTGTTCCGCCGCTCGCGCGCTCGACGTCGTCGGCGACCGCTGGACCCTGCTGATCGTCCGGGAGCTGCTGGCCGGTCCCCGCCGCTACACGGACCTGCACGCGGACCTGCCCGGTGTGAGCACGGACGTACTCGCCTCGCGGCTGAAGGACATGGAGCGCGACGCACTGACCACCCGACGCCGGCTGCCCCCGCCCGGCGCGGCCTACGTGTACGAACTCACCGATCACGGGCGGCAGTTGCTGCCGGTGCTCCAGGCGCTGGGGCAGTGGGGGCGGACCGAGCTCGGCGAGCGGCGCCCCACGGACGCCGTCCGCGCCCACTGGTTCGCACTGCCGTTGTTGAACTCCCTGGAGGGTGAGGGACTCGTCGAAGTGCGGCTGGAGGAAGGGAACTTCCACCTGTACGTCGGAGCCCAGGACGGCCCGGTCTACGGTGAAGGGTCCGCGCCCGCGGAACCCGACGCGAGGCTGGCCCTGGATGGCGAGACGTGCATGGCGCTGGCCCGGGGGGAGTTGAGCCTGACGGACGCGGTGCGGGGCGGGCGGGTCGAGGTGAGCGGCGAGGGCACGCTCGCGAAGGTGCTGCGGGAAGCATGAGCGAAGGCCCGCTGCTCTTCTCTGCAGCGGGCCTTCGAACAAGCGGTTGTGACGACTCTTCAGGCCGTTGTGAGGCCCCTCAGGCTGCTGTGGCGGATCGTCAGGCCGGTCGTGGCGGATCGTCAGGCCTGTTGTGACGACTCCTCACGCGCCCGGTGGCACCCTCGACGGCCGCCCCGCGCCACGCGTCAGCGCGTACCCGCCGATGCCCGCCAGCGCGGCCAGCACACCGCCCACCCCGGTCCACACCCACCGGTCGGACCACCAGCCGGAGGACCAGCCGTCGTCGGGCTCGATGGCGGACAGGACGGCGGAGTCCTTCTCGTCCTCGTCGTCCTTGCCCGACGTGACCGCGATCCCCGGCACCAGCGGCTCGGACAGCGAGCCGTCCACCGCCGCCGCCCCGCCGATGTCCTTTGAGTCCACCCGCACCTCGGTGCTCACCGGGAGACCCAGGTCGGACGCGGGCACGCCCACGACCGTCAGCCGGATGTAATAGGTGCCCGGCAGCGGGTCGTCGGCCCACGGCTCCGACCAGGCACGGACGGTCCGCAGGACGCAGGCCAGTTCGACGGAGGACGCGCTCTGGGCGGCGGTGCGCGTCTGGGCCCCGTACTGGCAGGCCTGGCGGCGCCGCAAACCGTCGTACACGTCGATCTGCCAGGTCTGCGAGGCGTGCGTCTCGGGGAGCTTCACCGTCGCCTTCACCGTCGGGCGCTGCCCGGTGTCCGCCGGGAACGACCAGTACAGGTAGTCACCGGTGGAGCCGCTCGCCGTCGCCGTCTGGCCCTGCTCGATCTCCGTCGCCGTACGGAACGAGGTGCCCGCCCGGGTCGGCGCGGAGTCGTCGTCCGAAGGGCTCGCGGACGGCGAGGAGTCGGCCGCCGCGGGACCCGCGGCCAGCCCGAGCGTCAGCAGGGCCGCGCTCAACACACGTGTGATCCTCATCAGTTGGTCCTCCAGACCGCGACCCGCCAGCGCGACAGCCAGCCCCACAGCAACCCTGCGACAAAGCCGACCAGCACCAGCACGCCGAGCAGCCACCAGCCGCGCCCGAGGCCGAAGGAGGCCACGTCGCTCGCGTTGCTCGGCCCGTCCACCACGTCGATCGTCAGCTCCAGCGGCATGCCCGGCGTGGTCTTCACCCCGGACGCCGCCGAGAAGGAGTTGGTCACCTGCAGGCACACGATCTCCGCGGCCGGCTTGTCGCTGTCGTCGTCGTCCCGTTCGGGCTTCGGATAGCGCAACCCGGTGGAGATGACGTCCGTACGGCCGTTGCCCGCGGCCTCACCGCGCACGATCTCCCGGCCGTGCACGGTCACGGCCCGCATCAGCGTCCCGTAGTCGGGGCTGACGGCCCGGTCGGCCGCCACGCTCACCGAGGCGCGCAGCTCCTGGCCCGCCTGGACGTCCACGCGGTACCAGCGCTCCTGGCCGAACTCCTCGCGGTCGGTGTACAGACCCGACTTCAGCGTGGGCGCCTTCGCGCACGCGTCGGCGCCCTGTGTCGCCACCGGCGTCACCACCGGGTCGGCGGCTCGGTCCACCAACTGGTTAACCCGGTCGGCGAGTTCGTCGGTGTGCTCCACTGAGGTGTACGTGCCGCCGGTCGCCTCGGCGATGCAACTGAGCTGCTGGCTCAGCTTGGTGCTCGGCACCAGGCCGAGCGTGTCGATGGTGAGGCCGATGCCCTTGGCGGCGATCTCGCGGGCCACCTCGCAGGGGTCGAGCGGGGCGCAGGTGTCCTCGCCGTCGGTGATCAGCACGATCCGCTTGGAGCCCTCGCCGCCGTCGAGGTCGTCGGCCGCCTTCAGCAGGGCGGGGCCGATCGGCGTCCAGCCGGTGGGCGTGAGGGTGGCCACCGCCGTCTTCGCGTCGGTGCGGTCCAGCGGGCCGACCGGGTAGAGCTGCGCGGTGTCCTTGCAGCCCGTCTTGCGGTCGTCGCCCGGGTAGTTGGCGCCCAGGGTGCGGATGCCGAGTCTCACCTCTTCGGGTGTCGCGTCCAGCACCTCGTTGAACGCCTGCTTCGCCGCGGCCATCCGCGACTGGCCGTCTATGTCCTTGGCCCGCATCGAACCGCTCACGTCGAGGACGAGGTCGACCTTCGGCGCGTTGGCTGTCGTCTCGTCGGCGGTCGCCGCGGCCGGGAACGCGATCCCGGCGGCGAGCGCGGCGAGCAGGGCGCAGACGCCCGCCGCCAGCCGTTGTGTTCTGATCATCGGCGGATCTTATTGATCGGGAGCGTCTCGCTTCAAAACGAGGGTCCCCACAAGGGGTTGGGCAGCTCCGCCCACTGATCGCCGCTCACACCGGGTGACAACCGCATCAACGTCAACGCCTTGACCGGCAACGGCTCTTCGCACAGCGCCACGACGTCCGGCGTGCGCGGCAGCCCCCGTACGGCCGCCTCCAACGCCGCGCTCAGCGCCTCACCCGAACCGGCCACCCCTGCCAGCGCCCCGGCCACGAGCGACCCGAACAGCTTGCGCCGCAACGTCGTCACGTCGTCCGTGACGACCCGTCCGGTCAGCTCCGGAACCGGGACGCCGTGCCGGGCCAGCCGTGCCGGACTGATCCGGACGTCGGCCAGGTCGCGGTAGACCAGCCGCAGCGGGGCGCCTGTCGCCGACAGCACGACGAGCAGGTTCTGGCCGTGCGCCTCCAGCGCGACCCCCATCTCCAGCAGCCGCAGCCCGACGGTGAGGGCGAGCCGCGCGAAGTCGGCCAGCCAGCCAGGGGAACCGGGCAGCCCGGTGGCGGCCAGGGCGGCCACCGGCACGACATGCTCCCCGGGCGCCGCGTACGTCTCCGGCGGCTCCCGCAACACCGCCGCCAGATCGGGGGAGTTCGCCGTGGCCGCGCCCAGGGTGCGCGTGACGTGCAGCAGCCCGTCCATGCGCGCCGCCAGCGACTCCGCGAACGCCGACAGCGTCGCTGACAGCGCGATCGACCGCACCGAGATGTCCCGCACCGACGACGTCAACCGCGCACTCAACGCGGTCTTCACCTGCGGCCCGCCCGGCACGGCGAGGGTACGCAGCGACATCAGCGGATGCGCCGACATCCCCTCGCGGCAGGCCACCTTGAGCACATGCGCCGCCTGCCACGGATGCACGGGGATCAGCAGCCGCCCCCCGTCCCGCAATTCCTCCGGCCACGCCCCCGTCACCAGACACTCCGCCACGGGGACCGGCATCAGCCCCAGCTCCACCACCGGCCGGTGCTCCGGCCCGTACGCCAGCTGCTCGGCCACCGAGAAACCGGGCCGGGACCGGCAGTTGGGGTGGTACGGATGCCCGTCCACCACCCTCTGCTCCCACTCCCACCCGTGCGCGGGCCACTCCTGCGAGCTGGGCGGCTGCCCGGCCCGCGACAGCGCCAACGACGCCACACTGTGGCCGACTTCCGCCGCGAAGGCCGCTGCGTGCGGCACCGCGAGGCCGGCCACCAAGGGTGCGGGACCGTCGTGGGCCACCTCGTCCAGCCGTACGGCGGTCACGTAGGCGGAGGTGGCGTACGGGTCCGGGTGCGGGCCGTGCAGGCGGCGGCCGTCGGCGAGGCGCAGGGTGAGCCCGTCCCGGCCCCGGTCACGGCCCGTCACCCACGGCAGCGGCTCATGGGTGAGCGCCCGCCACAGCCGGGTCAGTACGGCCGCCCGGGCGCCCGGCAGCTCGGCCGCGTACCGCGCACCGAGGTCGGGACGCACGGCGGCCAGGTCGGCCGCGACCTCGGCCTCGGCGGCGGGGGCAGGGTGCACGGGCGGGCTCCTCGGGTACGAGTCGTACGAGTGGGGCGTCACGGTGTGACGTGACGACGGCGATACTGATCATCTCCGTCCGACTGGACCGTAGGGAACGAGTGGATCGCGTGGACCTCCTGCCCCCGCCCGCGGGCGACGACGCCCCGGCGCACGATGATGCCGCAGCGCGGCTCGCCCGGCGCGCCGACGTGTACGCGGCGGCACCGCTGCTCAACTGTCTGCTGCGGGAGGTGGCCGAGCCCCTGCCGGACAGAGACGGACGTCGGGTGTACCGGCTGCCCGGCGGCGGTCGGCTGCTGCGGGCGCGGGGCGAGCGGCGGCCCGCCGAGCCGGAGGTGTACACGGGGGGCGCCTGGCACCGCCTCGGCCACACCGAACTCGTCAAGCTCGTCGCCGAGGAACTGCGCCGCCACACCGGCCTCTCCAACCACGAACTGCCCGCCGAGATGATCGACAGCCGCGACGCGGTCGCCGCGCTGCTGGCCGCACGCGCGCGTGCGACCCCGCCCGACGACCCGTACCTGCGCTCCGAGCAGTCCCTCCTCACCGGCCACCCCTACCACCCCGCGCCCAAGGCCCGCGGCGGCGGGCCCGTCACCGCCTGGCTGCCGTACGCCCCCGAGGCGTACGCCCGCTTCCCACTGGTGCTGCTCGGCGTGCGCGAGGACACCGTCGTCGAGGAGGGCGACACCGCCGCCCTCGACGCCCTCGGCGAGGCACCGCCCGGCTACCGGCTGCTGCCCGCCCACCCCTGGCAGCTCGACCTGCTCGGACAGGAGCTGACCGAGGCCTTCGCCGACGGACGGCTCGTCCGCCTGGGCACGACCGCGTTCGAGGCCTGGCCGACCGCCGCGATCCGCACGCTGTACGCCCCCGACCGCGATCTCTTCCTGAAGTTCAGCCTGGACGTCCGCATCACCAACGACATCCGCCGCCTCTGGCGCCACGACCTGCGCAAACTCCAGCGGACGGACGGGGCGGCCCGCGAGGCCTTCGCGGGGTTCGACGGCCCGGCGGCCTGGCTGAGCGACCGCGGCTACCGCACGGTGGACTTCGCCTTCGAGGAACTGGCCGTACTGGTGCGGGACGGCCTGCGCGCCCACCTGCGGCCCGGCACGACCCCGCTGCTCGCCGCGGGCCTGGTGGAGGGCTTCGCGGGGAACCCGCTGGAGGACACCGCCGACGCGGGCGCCTGGTGGGATGCGTACCTGGATGCGGTCGTTCCGCCCGCCCTGGCGGCCTTCGCCGATCACGGGGTCGTCCTGGAGGCACACCTCCAGAACACTCTGGTCACCGTCGACGCCGACGGCATCCCCGCGCAGGCGCTGTTCCGGGACGCCGAGGGCGTCAAGCTGCTGCCGGACGTCTCGCGGGCCGCCGGCTGGGAACGCCTGGTGTACTGCCTGGTCGTCAACCACCTCACCGAGATCGCCGGCGCCCTCGCCGAACACCACCCCGGCCTCGACCCCTGGCCCGCCGCCCGCCGCGCCCTCCAACGCCACGACCTCCCCGAGATCACCGACCTCCTCACTTCCCCGACGCTCCCCGGCAAGACGAACCTCCTGCTGCGCTGGACGGGCGCGGACGGCGCCGACGCCCGCTACCTGCCGCTGCCGAACCCACTCGCCATGAACGCGCGGTAAGAAGGGCCCTCCCAAAACTGACTTCCTGTCTGTACGGCCGCGCCTGTCGCCCGTTGATCCACATCACGAGCGGGTAGACGGGTCGGCACGGCTGAAGTCGTACAGGCTGGACTGTGGGGGGGGGGGGGGCTGGTGGCAGGCTCGGCGCTGCTGCTCGGTGCCGCGCTGGCCTACACCGGGGGCAATGTGTGGCTGGCCCGCCGGGGCGCCCGGCACCGCAAGCGCTCCGGTCATGAGCGGGCGGAGGCGCGGCCGCCGAGCAGGGCTGGTCCGGGACGGCGCTCGCGCTCGGCGCCCTGCTCGACGGCGTGCCGGAGCCCGCGGTCGTCGGCGTCAGCCTGCTGAACGGCGGCGTGGTCAGCCTGGTGACCGTGGCAGCCGTGATCATCAGCAACGTCCCTGAGGGGCTCTCCGGTTCGGCGGGGATGAAGAAGGCCGGCCGCAGCCGGGGTTACGTCTTCGGTGTCTGGGCGGCGATCGCTGCGGCCAGCACGGTGTCGGCCGTCCTCGGTTACACGGTGGTCGGTTCCCTCTCCCCCGCCCTGATCGCCGCGGTGACCGCGGTGGCCGCCGGGGCGATCCTCGCCATGATCGCCGACACCATGATTCCGAGGCCTTCCAGGACGCTCACCTGGCCATCGGACTCATCACGGTGAGCGGCTTCCTTGTCTCCTTCGCCCTCTCCCACACCTGACCACCGGGGTGGGAGAGGACGAACCGTGTCGTGGGGGGGAGAAGGCCCGGCCCGGGAGTGTGTCGCGGGGGAGAGGGCCGGCCCGGGAGTCCGGTTGACGCCGGTGGCACCCCGGGCCGGCAAACGGCTACCTCCCGCCTCGGCGCCGCAGCAGCAGCCACGCGGCTACCGCCGCGCCGCCGGCCACGATCAGCGCGGTGCGGTTGTCGCGGGCGGCCTCGACGCCATGCTGGGCCTTGGCGCGGACTGGTTCGGGTGCCTTGTCCTGCCACACCTGACCCGCCTGTCCGGCCTTGGCCTTCACCTGCTCGGCTGCTGCGGTGGCCTTGTCCTTGACCGGGTCGGGCAGCTTGTCCTGCACCAGGTGCGCAGCCTCGGCAGCCTTGATCTTGACCTGCCCGGTCACCTGCGCGGCCCTGGCGCCCGCCTGCTCCTTCAGCGCGGTCGCCTTCTCCTGCGCGCGGGCCTTGACGTCCGCCTTGGCGGCCAGGTCCTCGACCGTCTCCCCGAGCGCGTGGCGGGTCTGCTCGACCTGCTCCCGCAGCTCTTCGGGGCTGGAGGCGGTGGGCTCGTCGTGGGGCTGCTGGGTCATCGCTGTGCACTCTCCTTGATCTCGGCCACGTCGGCCTTGACACTGTCGACGGTCTGCTGCGGTGCCGGTGGAGCGGCCTGGCTGACCTCCTTCTTGCCCGTCAGGGCCAGTACGGCGGTGACAACGCCGAGGACGGCGGTGACGATCAGAGCCGCGGCCCACACGGGGAGGGGAACCGCCAGCGCCGCGATGGCGGTGGCGACCAGGGACTGCAACGTCAGGAAGCCGACCAGACCGGCCCCGCCGAACAGGCCCCCGCCCTTGCCGTACCGCTTGCCCTTCTCCTTCATTTCCGCCTGGGCCAGGCGCATTTCCCCGCGTACCAGCTCCGTCAGCTGCTGGGAGGCCCGCTGGACCAGATCACCGACCGGTTCCTGCGATCCGCTCGGGCCGCGGTGGAATTCCTGAGTACTCATGACGGATTGCCGCCTTTCTCAGCTGCCGGTACCCGGCTCCCCGGTTACCCGGATGCGAGTGCGCCATCCTGCGAACCCGCGGCAGTCGGGTGACTTGTGCTCGTCACCGCAGCAGTCGCGTCGCCAGGCGGGGAGCACGACGTACCAAGGCTGCCGCGGCCAGACCGACCGCGGCGCCGACGGCGACGTCGGAGGGGTAGTGAGCGCCCGTGTGCACGCGTTCGACGGCCACCACGAGGGCCGTCACCGCACACACCGCGCCCGGCCACGGCCACACCGCCGCCACCGCGGCGCTGAACCCCACCCCCGCGGCGGTGTGCCCGGAAGGAAAGGAAGAGGAGTCGGGGCGGTCGTGGACCTCCTCGTGCGTGATCCATTCCTTCGGCGGCCGACGCCGGTGCCACGCGCGCTTGAGGACACAGCTCGAAGCCAGTTCCGCCACGGCCATGCTCATGAGGCCGGCGGTCGCCGCACGGTGCCCCCGCCACCCCGCGGCAGACAGGGCCACCGCGGCGCCCCACCACAGTTTGGTGTGCTCGGCCGTTTCCTCCACCGCCGGCAGGGCCCGCCGTACGCAGCCCGAGCGCCACGACGCCACCCACCGCGTCAAACGGTGATCACACTCACGAAGATCCGCCAGCACTCTCATGACCTGCGGCTTCCCGGTCGGAGCCGCGCCTAACTCGATGACCTCGCAAGACACCTCATTCGAGGCGGCGCCGGTCCTCCTCGCTCCACGCACGGGTGTCGCGGGGCGGGAGATAGGGCTCTTCCTCCTCGGCGAGACCACCGGCGACGGCGCGCTGACGGGCCATCTCCGCGTCGAACTCCAGGCCGAGCAGGATCGCGATGTTGCTGATCCACAGCCACACCAGAAACACGATCACACCGGCGAGAGCGCCGTAGGTCTTGTTGTAGGACGCGAAGTTCGCCACGTAGAACGCGAACCCGGCCGACGCCGCCACCCAGATCACCAGGGCCAGGAAACTGCCCGGCGTCACCCACTTGAAGCCGCGGCCCCTCACGTTCGGTGTCGCCCAGAAGAGAAGCGCGATCATGATCGTGACCAGCACGACCAGTACCGGCCACTTCGCGACCGACCACACCGTCAGCGCCGTGTTCCCGATCCCGAGCGCCGCACCGGCCTGGTGTGCCAGGCCGCCGGTGAACACCACGATCAACGCGCTGACCACCGCGAGCAGCAGCAGTGCCACCGTCACGCCCAGACGGACCGGCAGGATCTTCCACACCGGACGTCCCTCCGGCGTGTCGTACACCGCGTTGGCGGTACGGATGAACGCCGCGACGTAGCCGGACGCCGACCACACCGCCACCGCCAGGCCCACGATCGCCATGACCGAGCCCGTACCCCCGTTGCCCTGCAACTGCGTGACGGCATCACGGATGACGTCGCGGGCCGACCCGGGGGTGAGTTTCTGGAGATTGTCCAGCACCTGACGCGTCGCCGACGCCCCGGCGATCCCGAGCAGCGAGACGAGCACCAGCAGCGCCGGGAAAAGGGAGAGCACCCCGTAGTACGTCAGCGCCGCGGCCCGATCGGCCAGCTCATCGTCCTTGAACTCTTTGACGGTGCCCTTCAACACCGCCCACCAGGAGCGCCCAGGCAGCTGAGTGGGCTCATCCGGCGCCCGCCGCTCCACCTGCTCGTCCGGTCCGGCCCCCCTTTCCCGCCCGGCCTCGCTGTCCCGACCGGTCACGTCATGCCGGTTCTGCTTCCGCGTTGTGACGATCCGTCCCATGACGGGCGGGTATCCGGGCGCCCACCCGGCATGCCTCATGTCCCGGAAACGGGGGAGCCCGTGGTGACGTCGGCGGGTGATTCGGTCACTCCTCGCCGGCTGTCACGCTGGGTCACTGCAGGGCAACGTCACCCTCGGCCCGGTCCGCTGGGCGGCTCCGGACCCCAGTGCAAGGTCGCCCCCACGTAACCGTCGACGACATCGACGCCCCCGCGCTTCGTGAGAGGGCGTGCCCGGTTGCCCACCTCGACCGCCCTCGCACCGTCGTCATACGCGTATTACGATGCCTTTGTGGCAAAGACGCGGATCAGCATCAGCTTGGAGCAAGACCAGGCCGAACGCATCAGGCAGCACGCGGAACGGGCGGGTATGGACGTCTCGGCGTACCTGGTGCATGCCGCGACGCGCCAGATGGCTGAGAGCGATGCCATAGAGGAACAGTTCGCAGAGGTGGACGCACTCATCGCCCGAGCGGAGGGGGCAGCGGACGGGCTGCCCGCCGAACCCGTCCCGGAACCGGCCGCCGAACTGACGGAGCAGGAACGCCGCGAGGTGGAGGAGGCCCTGGGTCTCGTCCAGGGCCGGGACCGGCAAGGCCGCCGTCCGGGACACGTCGCGTGAGCGCACGGGTGCCGGTCTACGACACCGGCATGCTCATCGCACTCGCCGACCGCAAGGCGAAGGCGGTGGCTCTCCACGAGGGACTGCGCACGGTCCCGCACCGGGCGCTGGTGCCCGGACCGGTCCTCGCCCAGGTGTGGCGCCCCCAGCCGGCGCTGGTGCACGCCCTGTCCGGCGTCCTGAAGGACTGCACGGTCCCTCAGGCCCGTACGTCCGAGCCGCCCATGCGCGAGACGAAGGCGGGCCGCCCGGAGTGTCTGGCCTGCGCGACGGGCCCGGACCTCGCCGACTGGCGGCGCATCGGCACCGCTCTGGGACGGGCGGCCCTCCCGGCGAAGAAGCGGCCGGACGCCGTGGACGCCTGGGTGACACTGGCGGCGGCCCGGCACGGCAGCGCAGTGATCTTCACTACCGACCCGGGGGACATCCACGCCTACCTGACGGTCCTGGCGTCGACGGACGTGCACGTGGTCGCTGTCTGATGACCGAGAGTTATGCCCCGTCCCGTCCAGCGGCCGCGCAGGGCGGTGAACGACCGCGGTGGCGGAGGCGGGGTGCTCCACGCCCTTCAGTACGCTGAAGATCAGTCAGGCGAGACGGACTTCGGCTGTGTGCTGCGAGTCAGTCGTGCCACGACGTCGAGGGTGGGCCAAATGCGCGACGACCGGCCCTTACAGCCAGAGTGGCCATGGCAGCGTTGGCGCCGCCACCGATCACCGCGCCGATACCGAACGGTGCCACTCGACCGAGAACGATGATTCCCTGCTTGGTCCCGTACTTGGTGACGAAGTTCCTCCCCAAGATCTTGTTGATCTGACGCAACGTCTCGACGGGCACCTTGGCGACAACCTGACGTCCCCAGTGTTGCCCCGTACGCTCGGCGACCTTGGTAATGGTGGCGGAGCCGCTCCCGCCGAGCATGATTCCCATCACGATCGTTCGGCGGCGCTCGACCTCGTCGATGGGGACTCCGTGGACTTCGGCGAGCGAGAGCGCGAACAGGGCGCTCAGTTCAAGAGACGAGAGAGCCTCGCCTGCCGACAGTGCCAGTGCGACTCCGGTGCCGACGCCGGGCGCGGCTGCGGTTCCTCCAACCGCAGCACCCGTCCCGGTCAAGGCGCTGACGTACATCCGCTCCAGATTGCGGATCACCTGTGCTGGTGTCGCCTCCGGGTTCCGCTGGCGAGCCCGGGCGATGTTCTTGCGTACCAGTTGGCTCTGGCTGTCGATTGCCTTGTCCAGGAGGTCGAGGACTCGCTGCCCACGTCCGTCTTCTGCCGGAACCGGTCCGTCGTGGGCACCTGTTGACATGCGTCGAGCTCCTTAGATCGTTACGTCCCAACTGAGTTTCCCACTCAGGCTGCCGGTTCTGGCACGCTTTCCCGACAGTTGCTACCTGTCCAGGTTCGGAGCCGTTGCGGTCCGCCCCATCGACTGCGGGATCACTGGCAGCACCTTCCAGTGCTTCGTCGAACCGATTCAAGCGCGGCGGCGGCTCACCCGGGCGTCTGGCCTGAACTCATCGGCCATGGCGGAGGGTTGTGCTCAGCCGCCTGCCGCGTACCGGGTGAACCGCGCCCAGCCGTCGCGGTCAGATCCGCCCGCTGTGCGTGTCCGGGCCGGGGGTCTGGCAGGCGCATTCGGCCCAGATCGTCTTGCCGCCGGGCGGATACGGCTCGACGCCTCAGCGGTCGGCGAGGGCGGCGACCAGGAGCAGGCCGCGGCCGGATTCGGCGTCCAGGCACGTTCCGCAGTCCGCAGGCGGCGACGGGAGGCGCTCGCCCCGGGCATCGGTGACGGCGATGCGGAGCAGGCCGGCCGCGGTGTCGAGGATGAGGGTGAGCCGGAAGTCGCGGCTGTGAAGACTGGAGTCCCGTGGTGGCGCTCGGGCACTCCTCCCCGGCTGTCACGCTTGGTTACGATGTTCACTTCATGCCGGAGGCCGGAAGCAAGGGAGCACAGCCGTTGACGGACTGCTGGGGAGAGGGAGACGAGGATGTCAGCCCACACTTCTCCGATTCTCCCGCAGGCTGATCGGCGAGGTTTGCCTGGATGGCAGCGCGTTGGAGCTAGCCGTGAAATGTAAGGCCAATGAGCCCTGGAGCCTTGGATGCTGAGGGAGATCACCGCCACCCGCTACGTCGCCCCCCTGCGCTCCGGCGGCTCCGTCCCCGGAGTCGTCGAGGCCGACGACCTGGGCACGTACGTCGTGAAGTTCACCGGCTCCGCGCAGGGCCGCAAGGCGCTGGTCGCCGAGGTGATCGTCGGAGAGCTGGCACGCGCCCTCGGGCTGCGGTTTCCCGAGCTGGTTCTCGTGCACTTCGACCCGGCGATCGCCGACAGCGAGCCCCACCAGGAGGTTCGGGAACTCCACGGGGCGAGCGCCGGAGTCAACCTCGGCATGGACTACCTGCCGGGCGCGAAGGACTTCACTCCGGAGGTCGCGAAGACGTTTCGGGTGGACCCGCTGGAGGCGGGCAGGGTCGTCTGGTTGGACGCCCTGACCGTGAACGTCGACCGTACGGTCCACAGCTCCAACCTGATGATCTGGCCGACGTTCGGGACCGTGCCGCCGCGCCTGTGGCTGATCGACCACGGCGCCGCCCTGGTCTTCCACCACCGCTGGGACGCCTCCGACCCGGCGAAGGCGTACGACTTCCGCCATCACGCCCTGGGCCACTACGCGCCCGACGTGCGCGCTGCCGACGCCGAGCTGGCGCCGAAGGCGACCGAGGAGCTGCTGCGGTCGATCGTGGCCGAGGTCCCGGACGCCTGGCTGGCCGACGAGCCCGGCTTCGCGACCCCGGACGAGGCCCGCAGCGCGTATGTCGACTACCTCCACGCCCGCGTGCGGGCGTCCGAGCAGTGGCTCCCCACGGACTTCCCCACCGGGGAGGAACTCGCCGCCGAGGAGGCCCTGCGCGCGGCGAAGACCCAGCAGGGCCGCCCGAAGTGGCTGAAACGGGTCCCCGACCTGCACGGCAAGCCGGCGGCGGAACAGGATTGGTCGGTGCACCTCGGATGACGGACGTCCAGCGCGTGGAGATCGAGTACTGCACCCAGTGCCGCTGGCTGCCCCGCGCCGCCTGGCTCGCCCAGGAACTCCTCACGACCTTCGAGGCCGAGCTGACGGACCTGGCCCTCAAGCCGGGCCGGGGCGGGGTCTTCGTCGTCCGCGTGAACGACGAGGTCGTCTGGGACCGGCGGGAGCAGGGGTTCCCTGAGCCGACGGCGGTGAAGAAGCTCGTACGCGACCGAGTGGCCCCGGGGAAGTCCCTGGGCCACTCGGACAGGTGAGGGAGGGCTCAGCCGCGCAGTTGCTCGTACGCGGGCAGTGTGAGGAAGTCCGCGTAGTCCTCGTCGAGGGAGACCTGCAGCAGCAGGTCGTGGGCCTGCTGCCAGTGGCCGGCCGCGAAGGCCTCCTCGCCGGTCTCCGCCCTGATGTTCGCCAGCTCCTCGGCGGCGACCTGGCGGGCCAGCTCGGGCGTGGCCCTCACCGTGGTGCCGGTGGCGTCCTCGAACTCCACGCCCGCGTTGATCCACTGCCAGATCTGCGAGCGGGAGATCTCGGCGGTGGCCGCGTCCTCCATCAGGTTGAAGATCGCGACGGCGCCCAGGCCGCGCAGCCAGGCCTCGATGTAACGGATGCCGACCTGTACGGCGTTGACGAGCCCGTTGTACGTCGGCCTGGCGTCCAGGGAGTCGACGGCGATCAGGTCGGCGGCCTTGACGTCGACGTCCTCGCGCAGCCGGTCCTTCTGGTTCGGCTTGTCGCCGAGGACCCGGTCGAAGGACTCCATGGCGATCGGGACCAGGTCGGGGTGGGCGACCCAGGAGCCGTCGAAACCGTCGTTCGCCTCGCGGTCCTTGTCGGCGCGGACCTTCTCGAAGGCGACCTTGTTGACCTCCGCGTCCCGGCGTGAGGGGATGAACGCGGCCATGCCGCCGATCGCGTGCGCGCCGCGCTTGTGGCAGGTACGGACGAGGAGTTCGGTGTACGCCCGCATGAACGGGGCGGTCATCGTGACCGCGTTGCGGTCCGGCAGGACGAACCTGGCTCCGCCGTCACGGAAGTTCTTGACGATGGAGAACAGGTAGTCCCAGCGGCCCGCGTTCAACCCCGAAGCGTGGTCGCGGAGTTCGTAGAGGATCTCCTCCATCTCGTACGCGGCCGTGATGGTCTCGATGAGCACGGTGGCGCGGACGGTGCCCTGCGGGATGCCGAGGTGGTCCTGCGCGAAGACGAACACCTCGTTCCACAGGCGGGCTTCGAGGTGCGACTCGGTCTTCGGGAGGTAGAAGTACGGGCCCTTGCCGAGGTCGAGCAGACGTTTGGCGTTGTGGAAGAAGTACAGGCCGAAGTCGACGAGGGCGCCGGGGACCTGGGCGCCGTCCGCGTCGACCAGATGCCGCTCGTTGAGGTGCCAGCCGCGCGGTCGCATGACAACGGTGGCGAGCTCGTCGTCGGGGCGCAGAGCGTACGACTTGCCGGACTTGGGGTCGGTGAAGTCGATGTTCCGGGTGTAGGCGTCGATCAGGTTGAGCTGACCGAGGACCACGTTCTCCCATGTCGGCGCGGAGGCGTCCTCGAAGTCCGCGAGCCACACCTTGGCGCCCGAGTTGAGGGCGTTGATGGTCATCTTGCGGTCGGTGGGGCCGGTGATCTCCACCCGGCGGTCGTCGAGGGCCGCGGGGGAGGGGGCCACCTTCCAGGAGTCGTCGGCGCGGATCGCGGCGGTCTCCGGCAGGAAGTCGAGCGTGGACGTACGGGCGATCTCGGCGCGGCGCTCCGCGCGGCGGGCGAGGAGCTCGTCACGGCGCGGTGTGAACCGCCGGTGCAACTCGGCCACGAAGGCGAGGGCCGCTTCGGTGAGGACCTCCTCCTGTCGCGGCAGGGGCTCGGCGTCGACGATGGCCAGCGGGGACGGCGCTGGTGCGGACATGAGCTGTCACTTCCTTCAGCGAGCTGCGTGCGAGCTTTGGCATCGGGTGCCGGTCGACCCGGGTGGTGCGGGAAGCGCCCGCGGAGCCCTCGGGTGCTTCTGAACAGTGGATAGTAGTTTCCTCATGGTGGAAGTTCAATCTTTTGTTGATGTCAAGATCCTTCGGGTCGAGGAAGGGTGGTGCTCAGTGCCGGGCCGCTCACTCGAGGTGGGCGAGATCGGCCTCCGTGTCGATGTCGTAGGGGCGCGCCACGTCCCCGCACTCGACAAGCGTGATCGCGTCCTCATGGGCCTTCAGATAGGCGCGTGCCCCCCGGTCGCCGGTCGCCGTCGCGGCGACGCCCGCCCAGTGGGTGGCACCCAACAGCACGGGATGCCCGCGCACTCCGTCGTACCCGGCCGAGACCAGTGACCTGTCGTCCCGGTACGCGGCCACCACCCGGGCCACCGCCTCCGGACCGATGCCCGGCTGGTCGACGAGCGAGACCAGCGCCGCCCGCGCGCCCGTCCCGGCGAGCGACGCGAGCCCGGCCCGCAGCGACGACCCCATGCCCCGCTCCCACTCCGGGTTCTCCACGAGCACGCACCCGTCGAGCGCCGCCCGCTCCCGTACGACATCCGCGGCCGCACCCAGGACCACGTGCACGCGGGCACAGCCGGCCGTACGCAGCACCCCCACCGCGTACTCGACGAGCGGCCGCCCCCGATGCCCGAGGAGCGCCTTGGGCCGCCCGCCGAGCCGTCGCCCGCCGCCCGCGGCGAGGACCAGACCGACGACCAACCCGGCGACCGGGTCTTCCTTTTGCGTCATGCGTCCTGCATACCTGACCCTGCGGCGACCGCACGGTTTCCGCGGGCTGAATTTCGGTCCGCGCGGTGGCGCACCCGGCCCGGGTGGCGTTTACTGACCCGCGTCCCCCGGTGCCCGACCGACGCCACGGGGTGGTCGGCGGAAGCGGGGGCGGGGATCACGAGGCATGTGCACGACGGCGTTTCCTGGGGGGAGAGCTGTGTTGCGGAGCTTGGGACAGAGACCAGTGACCGGCAGCGACGAGGATCCGAGGGTGACAGGACTGCGGACCGCCGTGTCCCGCCTGCGCCGTGAACTCGCCGCACATCCCGCCGACTTCCCCGACCGGGCCATAGCGGAGGACGAGCTCGCCGCCCTCGCCGCGATGGCGACCCACGGCAACCCGGAGATCCCCCGGCTGCGCCGCTCCTTGCTCCTGATCGCCGGCGCGATCGGCTCGGTGAGCGCGCTGTCGACGAGCCTCGGGAACGTGCGCAGCGCGGTGGAGCTGTTCGGGGAGCCGCCGCGCCGTTGAGCGGCCGGCCGGGCGTTCAGACGGCGCAGGCCAGCTCGTAGCCGCCGCTGTGCATGTCCTCACACAGGGCGCGGCAGGCGTCGAGCCGCTCGGTGAACCCGGGGGAGTTCTGCCAGGCGCGCATCGACTGGAGGTCCTCCCAGGCGGCGAACGACACGAAGGAGGCGGGGCTGCCGAGGTTGCGGATCAGGCGGGCGCCGAGGAATCCGTCGTGGTTCTCCTTGGTCCAGGTCAGGAACTCCTGCCAGCGCTCGACGAACTCCTCGCCCTGCCCCACCTTGACGTGCCAGTTTCCCGAGGACCACGTCTTGCTCTCCTGCAACATGGGTCCACCTCGCTCCGTAGCCGGTCTCTGGCCACAGGCTACGAGCCACCCGCCCGCCCCGCCCCCGGAGAAGGGCCGAACGGCTCGGCGCCGCAGACCTGCCCGCGGACCCCTGGAGCGTCGGCCGAGCAGCAGGCGCCGGCTCGCCGGCCGGTGGCGGACGTACCGCCGGACATGGCGGTCGGCGTCTGCAACTTCGGTGCGGCGCCGCGGTACGTGACGGTCTCGGCCCGGCGGACGGGCGGCGGCTGGGCCGTGCGGTCGCGGGGTGCGACGCGGGCGCGGGTGGCGGCCGGGGGACGGGGGACGGTGAGCGTCGGCTTCCGGGGCGTCGCCGGGTGGACGAGCGGCCGGCGTTCACGGCGCAGCTCGACGACGGCGCGCGCGTGCCGGTGTCCGTGGCGCTCGTCCACCTCAGGCAGCGAGCGACCCGGTCCGCCGGAGAGGCGTCACGCGGGCGGCGTCGTGTTCGCCAGCGCGTCCGAGAGTTCCACCGCCACCTGCTGCAGCACCGGCACGATGCGGTCCGTCGCCGTCTCCGTGACCCGGCCCGCCGGGCCGGAGATGGAGATGGCCGCGGCGGTGGGGGAGTCGGGAACGGAGACCGCCAGGCAGCGCACGCCGATCTCCTGCTCGTTGTCGTCCACCGCGTAGCCGAGGCGCCGCACGTCCTGGAGCGCGGCCAGGAAACCGTCCGGAGTGGTGATGGTCTTCTCCGTCGCGGCGGGCATGCCGGTGCGGCCCAGCAGGGCGCGCACCTCGTCGTCCGGGAAGCCCGCGAGCAGTGCCTTGCCGACGCCCGTGGAGTGCGGCAGGACACGCCGGCCGACCTCGGTGAACATGCGCATCGAGTGCTTCGACGGCACCTGCGCCACGTACACGATCTCGTCCCCGTCGAGCAGCGCCATGTTCGCCGTCTCACCGGTCTCGTCGACCAGGCGGGCGAGGAAGGGGCGGGCCCAGGTGCCGAGCAGCCGGGAGGCGGACTCCCCGAGACGGATCAGGCGCGGGCCGAGCGCATACCGGCGGTTGGGCTGCTGGCGGACGTAACCGCAGGCCACGAGGGTGCGCATCAGGCGGTGGATGGTGGGCAGGGGGAGCCCGCTGCTCACCGAGAGTTCGCTCAGCCCCACCTCGCCGCCCGCATCCGCCATCCGCTCGAGCAGGTCGAAGGCGCGCTCGAGGGACTGGACCCCGCCACCGGCGGACCTGGCGGAGTCGGTGGTGCTGGCGCTGGACGTCGGCACGGCGCGTTCCTTTCGGGACTGGCAGGAGGCTGAAGCCTACCCGGCAGTCGGTTGACTCCCCGCTTGTGCGTGGCTACGTTCTGCGTGCCGGAATTCCTCTTCCGTCTTGTGGAAAGCTACAGGAGGGGCGCAGGAGGTGCACTGTGGAGAAGTGTGCCCTTGACGGCGCGTGGGCGGGAGTGAAGACTCCTTCAACAGAAAGTTGAATTCCGTTACGCGGAAGTTACGGCGGCAGAGAGGGGCCCGGGTGTCCGACGCTGAACTGGTGCTGCGTTCGACGCGCGTCATCACTCCCGAAGGGACGCGCGCCGCCTCGGTCGCCGTGTCCGACGGCCGGATCACGGCCGTACTGCCCCACGACGCGCCCGTGCCGGAGGGTGCCCGCCTGGAGGACTTCGGCGACGACGTCCTGCTGCCCGGCCTGGTCGACACCCACGTCCACGTCAACGACCCGGGCCGCACCGAGTGGGAGGGCTTCTGGACCGCCACCCGCGCGGCCGCGGCCGGCGGCATCACCACCCTCGTCGACATGCCGCTCAACTCCCTCCCGCCGACGACCACGGTCGCCCACCTCCGTACGAAGCAGGAGGTCGCCGCCACCAAGGCGCACATCGACGTCGGCTTCTGGGGCGGCGCGCTGCCCGACAACGTCAAGGACCTGCGCCCGCTGCACGACGCCGGGGTCTTCGGCTTCAAGGCGTTCCTGTCGCCGTCCGGCGTGGACGAGTTCCCGCACCTCTCCCAGGACCCGCTCGCCCAGTGCCTCGCTGAGATCGCCGGCTTCGACGGTCTGCTGATCGTGCACGCCGAGGACCCCCACCACCTCGACGCCGCCCCGCAGCAGGGCGGCCCCAAGTACGCCGACTTCCTCGCCAGCCGCCCGCGCCAAGCCGAGGACTCCGCCATCGAGGGGCTCATCGCACAGGCGAAACGCCTCCACGCGCGCGTGCACGTCCTGCATCTGTCCTCCAGCGACGCGCTGCCGCTGATCTCCGCCGCCAAGGCGGAGGGCGTCCGCATCACGGTCGAGACCTGCCCCCACTACCTGACCCTCACCGCCGAGGAAGTCCCGGACGGCGCCAGCGAGTTCAAGTGCTGCCCGCCCATCCGCGAGGCCGCCAACCAGGACCTTCTCTGGCAGGCCCTCGCGGACGGCACCATCGACTGTGTGGTCACCGACCACTCCCCGTCGACGGCCGACCTCAAGACCGACGACTTCGCGACGGCCTGGGGCGGCATCTCGGGCCTCCAGCTCAGCCTGGCGGCGGTGTGGACCGAGGCACGCCGGCGGGGCCACGGCCTGGAGGACGTGGTCCGCTGGATGTCGACGCGCACGGCCCGGCTCGTGGGACTCGACGCGCGCAAGGGCGCCATCGCGCCGGGCCACGACGCCGACTTCGCCGTCCTCGCCCCCGACGAGACCTTCACCGTGGACCCGGCGGCCCTCCAGCACCGCAACCGCGTCACGGCGTACGCGGGCCGGACCCTGCACGGCGTCGTGAAGTCCACCTGGCTGCGCGGCGAACGCATCGTCGCCGACGGCGAGTTCAGCGCGCCGAAGGGACGACTGCTCACCAGGCCCCACTGACCCGCGTGCACCCGCGCCCGCACCGGCCGACTTCCGAAAGGCAGCCCTGATCACTGTGACGGCGATACCTCGTTTCACCGGCGACGCGAGCCCCTACGGAGGCGGCGACCCCTACGCGGACCACCGCACCGCCGACTTCCCCTTCACCCACCACGCCAACCTCGCCGACCGGCAGCTCGGCGCCGCTGTGATCGCCGCCAACGACGAGTTCTTCGCCCAGCGCGAGAATCTGCTGCTGCCCGGGAGGGCCGAGTTCGACCCCGAGCACTTCGGGCACAAGGGCAAGATCATGGACGGCTGGGAGACGCGCCGCCGCCGGGGCGTCTCGGCCGAGCATCCCTGGCCGACGGCGGAGGACCACGACTGGGCGCTGGTCCGCCTCGGCGCGCCCGGCGTCATCCGCGGGATCGTCGTCGACACGGCCCACTTCCGCGGCAACTACCCGCAGGCGGTGTCGATCGAGGGCACGTCGGTGTCCGGCTCCCCCTCCCCGGAGGAGCTCCTCGGCGACGACGTGAAGTGGACGACGCTGGTCCCGCGCACCCGGGTCGGCGGCCACGCGGCGAACGGCTTCTCGGTCTCCGTCGAACAGCGCTTCACCCACCTGCGCGTCAACCAGCACCCCGACGGCGGCATCGCCCGCCTGCGCGTGTACGGCGAGGTCGTCCCCGATCCCGCGTGGCTGGCGGTGCTCGGCACCTTCGACGTCGTCGCCCTCGAGAACGGCGGCCGGGTCGAGGACGCCTCCAACCTCTTCTACTCCCCGGCGACCAACACCATCCAGCCGGGCCGCTCCCGCAAGATGGACGACGGCTGGGAAACCCGCCGCCGCCGCGACCAGGGCAACGACTGGATCCGCTACCGGCTCGTCGCACAGTCCCAGATCCGGGCCCTGGAGATCGACACCGCGTACCTGAAGGGCAACAGCGCGGGCTGGGCGTCGGTGTCGGTGAAGGACGGCGACGACGGCGACTGGCAGGAAATCCTCCCCCGCACCCGCCTCCAGCCCGACACCAACCACCGCTTCATCCTCCCGACCCCGGCAGGGGGCACCCACGCGCGCGTGGACATCTATCCCGACGGCGGCATCTCCCGCCTGCGCCTGTTCGGCTCCCTGACGGAGTACGGCGCGAACCGGCTTTCGGCGCGGCACCAGGAGTTGGGCGGCTGAGACGGCCCCGCGGCTTCACACGCCGGTGCGGGACCGATCAGCCCGTCCGGCGTTCGAGGACGAGGCCCGTCCAGGGCCGAAGCGGGGGTCCGGGGGCGGCAGTCCCCGGAGACGGGAAGGGTAGGGGCAGCGGGGCGAACCCCCTACCGAACCCTCACGCCGCGTGCCCCCCGTCCACGGCGAACTCGGCACCCGTGACGTAGGCCGCCCCCGCCAGATGAGCCACCGTCGCCGCCACCTCCTCACGCGTCCCGAACCGCCCCACCGCCGTCATCGCCGCCTGCCCCGCCGCGAACGGCCCGTCGGCGGGGTTCATGTCCGTGTCGATCGGTCCGGGGTGCACGACGTTCGCCGTGATCCCACGTGACCCCAGCTCCCGGGCCAGCGCCTTCGTCAGCCCGACGAGCGCCGACTTGCTCATCGCGTAGAGCGTGCCGCCGGGGCCCGGAACGCGCTGAACCATGCAGCTGGCGATGGTGATGATCCGGCCGCCGGCCGTCATGCGGGCGGCCGCGGCCTGGGAGGTCAGGAAAACGCCCCGGACGTTCACGGCGAGCACGCGGTCGACGTCGGCGAGCGACAGGCTCTCCATGGGCCCGAGCAGGCCGACGCCCGCGTTGTTCACGAGCACGTCGAGCCCGCCCAGCGCCTCCGCCGCCAGGCCCACCGCGTCAGCCGCCTCCGCCGCGTCAGCGGAGTCCGCCCGCAGGGCGACCGCCCGTCGTCCGAGGGCCTCGACGGCGCGTACGACGTCCGCGGCCGCCTCCTTGCCGTTCACGTAGGTGAGGGCCACGTCCGCGCCCTCCCGGGCCAGCCGCAGAGCCGTCGCCGCACCGATGCCGCGGCTGCCGCCGGTCACCAGGGCCACCTTGCCGTTCAGGGTTCCGTTGTTCGTTGTCATGGGTCCATTCCAGCGGCCGGCGCCCCGAAGCACTGGCGGCGAACGGACGTCGACCTCACGGCCTCGGAACTCTTCCCTCCACCTCCCGCGTTCTCCGGTCGTGACTCTTCAGCAAGAAATCGTCGGCAACGCCATGCAGATGGCGGTCGTCACCCTGAACCCCGGCCAGACCGTGTACTGCGAGGCCGGGAAGTTCCTGTTCAAGACGGTGAACGTGACCATGGAGACGCGCCTGTCCGGCCCGTCCGGCAGCAGCAGCGGCGGCGGCTCGGGCAACGGCGGCAGCGGCATGGGCGGCATGCTGCGCCAGGCCATGGGCACCGCCATGCAGGTCGGTCAGCGCGCCCTCGCGGGCGAGTCCCTGGCGTTCCAGTACTTCACCGCCCAGGGCGGCGAGGGCACCGTCGGCTTCGCGGGCGTGCTCCCCGGCGAGATGCGCGCCCTGGAGCTCGACGGCACGCGCGCGTGGTTCGCCGAGAAGGACGCCTTCGTGGCCGCCGAGTCCACCGTCGACTTCGGCATCGCCTTCCAGGGAGGCCGCACCGGCACGAAGGGCGGCGAGGGCTTCGTCCTGGAGAAGTTCACCGGCCGCGGCACGGTGATCATCGCCGGGGCGGGCAACTTCATCGACCTCAACCCGGCCGACTTCGGCGGCCGCATCGAGGTCGACACCGGCTGCGTCGTCGCCTTCGAGGAGGGCATCCAGTACGGCGTCCAGCGCGTCGGCGGCCTCAACCGCCAGGGCCTGATGAACGCCGTGTTCGGCGGCGAGGGCCTGTCCTTGGCCACCCTGGAGGGCAACGGCAGCGTGATCCTCCAGTCCCTCACCATCGAGAGCCTCGCCAACGCCCTGAAGAAGGCCCAGGGCGGCGACAAGCAGGGCCCGACGGGCGGCCTGTTCTCGACCAACGCGGGCTGAAGCCATGAGTTGCGGGCGCCGGTGGGGTCTGAGCTGATGACAGATGTCGTCCAGCGACCCCACCACCCGGAAGGCAGGCACCCCCCATGGGCAAGCTCGTCCTGACCACCTTCGTCACCCTCGACGGCGTCTACCAGGCCCCCGGCGGCCCCAGCGAGGACATCACAGGAGGCTTCGAGCAGGGCGGCTGGAGCGTCCCGTACGGCGACGAGGACTTCGGCCGGTTCGTCACCGAGGTCTTCGACCGCGTCGGCGCGTTCCTCCTCGGCCGCCGCACCTACGACATCTTCGCCTCCTACTGGCCGAAGGTGACCGATCCGGCCGACCCGATCGCCTCGAAGCTGAACGGCCTGCCGAAATACGTCGCCTCCAGCACCCTCACCGACCCCGACTGGGCCCACACGACCGTGATCGCCGGCGACCTCGCCAAGGAGGTCACCGCCCTCAAGGAGCGCACCGACGGCGAACTCCAGGTGCACGGCAGCGGCGCCCTCGCCCGCTCATTGCTCGCCCTCGACCTCGTCGACACCGTCCACCTGCTGACCTTCCCGGTCGTCCTCGGTGCCGGCCGCCGCCTCTTCGCGGAGGGGGCCCTCCCCACCGCCTTCCGCCACACCGCCGGCCGCATCACCGCCGCGGGGGTCTCCATCCAGTCGTACGACCTGGCGGGCCGTCCGGAGTACGGCTCCTACGAGCTGCCGGAGACGGCCTGACCCCCCGTGGGCCGTGGCCGCGTCGCTCCGGCCGCGTCCTCGGCCCGCAGGTTAACTTCCCGAAAACTCACCGGACTTGCCGGGAGAATCCTGTTCCTTGTCATTGACATGCCATCTTCTACGCGCGTCATCATGAGGTCCATGAGATTCCCCCCACGCATCACCCGCATCGGCGGCGCAGCCGCCCTCCTGAGCGCCCTCCTCGTGGGCGGCACCGTCTCCGCCCCCACCGCGGGCGCGGCCACCACGGCAGTCGGCAGCATCTGCTACGGCGACCTGCCCTCCCAGACGTACGACACCCTGGAACTGATCGAACAGGGCGGGCCCTACCCCTACTCGCAGGACGGGAGCGCCTTCCAGAACCGGGAACGCGTCCTGCCCAGGCAGTCCTCCGGCTAGGGTCTTTCGTTTGGATCAGGCCGGATCAGGGAGCGGGGTCCGGTGCCGTGCGGCGCAAGGCGGAGGAGGGCGGCAGGGTGGAGCCCTGCCGACCGACGACAACGCGGCGAGGCGCGGTGCCGGGGCCCGCGAGCCCGGCCTGATCCAAACGAGAGGCCCTAGTGTCCTGCGCCAGTAGTTGATCGTTAGTAGTTGCGTGACTTCTGCTGCTGGTGCGTCAGTTCCTCGTCGGGGCCCGAAGCTGGAGCCGTTG